>NZ_CAMVDO010000035.1 GCF_947166265.1 uncultured Fibrobacter sp.
TGACTCCGGGTATGCTCATGGCCGCCATGCGCCTCAACATTCCGGCAATCTTCGTTTCTGGCGGCCCGATGGAAGCTGGTCACGTCACGACGAAGGACGGCAAGGACCGCGCCCTCGACTTGATTGACGCCATGATCGATTCTGCTGACAATACCATCAGCGACGAAGAAGTGGCCGCCATCGAAGCTAACGCTTGCCCGACCTGTGGTTCCTGCTCCGGCATGTTCACCGCAAACTCCATGAACTCCCTTACCGAAGCCCTCGGCCTTAGCCTCCCTGGCAACGGCACCATCGTTGCAACGCACGCCGAACGCAAGAAGCTCTTCGAAGCCGCCGGTAAGCGCATCGTGGAACTCTGCCACCAGTATTACGACTTGAACGACGAAAGCATCCTCCCGCGCAGCATCGCCACGAAGGACGCCTTCGAAAACGCCATGCGCCTCGACATCGCCATGGGCGGTTCCTCCAACACCGTGCTCCACTTGCTCGCCGTCGCACAGGAAGCTGGCGTTGACTTCACCATGAAGGACATCGACCGCCTTTCCCGCAACACGCCGTGCATCTGCAAGGTCGCCCCGACCGTTCACAACATTCACGTGGAAAACGTGAACCGCGCAGGCGGTATCATGGGCATTCTCGGTGAACTTGACCGCATGGGCCTCATCCACAAGAATGCAAAGACCGTTCACGCCGCTACGATGGGCGAAGCTCTCGAAGTGAACGACCTCAAGCGGAGTCCGAGCGCCGAAGCCAAGCAGCGCTACCTCGCTGGCCCGGGCCGCAAGTACAATATCGAAGCCTTCTCCCAGAACTTCATGTATCCGGACCACGACCTCGACCGTGCCACGGGCGCAATCCGCGACGGCGAACACGCCTACACCAAGGACGGCGGCCTCGCTGTTCTGTACGGTAACCTCGCGGTGGACGGCTGCATCGTGAAGACCGCCGGCGTCGATGAATCCATCTTCAAGTTCACCGGCCCCGCCGTGGTGTTCGAAAGCCAGGAAGATGCCGTGAAGGGCATTCTCGACCCGAACGTGGTGAAGGCTGGCGACGTGGTCGTTATCCGCTACGAAGGCCCGAAGGGTGGCCCCGGCATGCAGGAAATGCTCTACCCGACCTCTTACCTCAAGAGCCGTCACCTCGGCAAGTCCTGCGCCCTCCTCACCGACGGTCGCTTCTCCGGCGGTACGAGCGGCCTTTCCATCGGTCACGCTTCTCCGGAAGCCGCCAACAAGGGTAACATCGGCCTCGTGCACACGGGCGACGTTATCGAAATCGATATTCCGAACCGCACCATCAATGTGGAACTCACCGACGCCGAACTCGACGCCCGCCGCAAGGAAATGGAAGCCCGCGGCGCCAAGGCTTGGCAGCCGGAACATCGCGACCGCGTGGTATCCAAGGCTCTGCAGGCATACGCCGCCATGGCATCCTCTGCAGACAAGGGTGCTGTGCGCGACCTGAGCCTCATCGGAGTAAAGTAAGTAAAGAAGATCCCCGCCTTCGCGGGGATGACAAACCCGGGGAAACCCGGGGATGGCATTAAGGAAAAGTAATGGATTCTCTCCTTAAACCTTTTATGAATTCCCGCAAGGTGTATGTTCCGGGGAAAATGTACCCGGACATCCGCGTGGGAATGCGCGAAATTTTGACAGAAGACCCCGAAACGCCTGTCGTGACGGTGTACGATACGAGTGGCCCTTACAGCGATGTAGACGCCAAGCTCGACGTAACGAAGGGGATTGAACGTTTTCGCGAACCCTGGATTATGGAACGTGGTGACGCCGAACAGCTCGACGACATGACGTCTGCTTATGGCCGCGCCCGCCGCGCAAACCATGAGCTCGACCACCTGCGCTTTAACGCAGAACACCACCCGCTCCGCGCCAAGGCTGGTCATCACCTGACACAGCTCGATTACGCCCGCAAGGGAATCGTCACCAAGGAAATGGAATACGTGGCTATCCGCGAAAACCAGCGCCTTGATGAATTGCAGGCCCAGGGTAAAATCCAGGTGGCAGGCTCCCCTATTACGCCGGAATTCGTGCGCGACGAAATCGCCGCAGGACGAGCGATTCTGCCGGGGAACATCAACCACCCGGAATGCGAACCGATGATTATCGGCAACCGTTTCCTCACCAAGATTAACAGCAACATCGGCAACTCGGCCATTACTTCTTCTATCGAAGAAGAAGTCGAAAAAATGGCCTGGTCCGTGCGCTGGGGTGCCGACACCGTGATGGACCTTTCCACCGGAAAGCACATTCACGAGACGCGCGAATGGATTATCCGCAACAGCCCCGTACCTATCGGCACGGTGCCTATTTACCAGGCGCTCGAGAAGGTGAACGGCAAGGCCGAAGAACTCACGTGGGAACTGTACCGCGACACGCTTATTGAGCAGGCGGAACAGGGCGTGGACTACTTCACGATTCACGCGGGACTTTTGCTGGAACACATTCCGCTGACCGCCAAGCGCACCACGGGTATCGTGAGCCGCGGCGGCTCCATTCTCGCCCTCTGGCAGATGCGCCACCACCAGCAGAACTTCTTGTACACGCACTTCCGCGAAATCTGCGAAATTCTCGCCGCTTACGACGTGGCAGTCTCGCTCGGCGACGGGCTTCGCCCGGGGTCGTTGGCCGACGCTAACGACGCGGCCCAGTTCGGAGAACTGGACACGCTCGGCGAGCTCACGAAGATTGCCTGGGAATACGGCGTGCAGGTGATTATCGAAGGTCCGGGCCACGTGCCCATGCACAAGATTCAGGACAACATGGCGCGCCAGCTCGAAAAATGCCACGGCGCCCCGTTCTACACGCTCGGCCCTCTCACCACCGATATCGCCCCCGGCTACGATCACATTACGTCGGCCATCGGCGCGGCTCAAATCGGCTGGTACGGAACCGCCATGCTCTGCTACGTGACGCCCAAGGAACACCTCGGACTCCCCGACCGCGACGACGTGCGCGCCGGTGTGGTCACCTACAAGCTCGCCGCCCATGCGGCCGACCTTGCGAAAGGACACTTTGCAGCACAGTTCCGCGACGACGCCCTTTCCCGCGCCCGCTTTGACTTCCGCTGGAACGACCAGTTCGCGCTTTCCCTTGACCCCGAAAAGGCCATGGAATTCCACGACAAGACGCTCCCCGGAAGCCAGGCGAAGAGCAGCCACTTCTGCAGCATGTGCGGGCCTAATTTTTGTAGCATGCGTATCACTCGTGCCGTCCGCAACTTCGTTGCCACTGGCGAAGTGGGAGATGTATAGCAAGGACCGCACATGCGCCGAGACGAGGCAACAGGTATAAACCTGTTGTCGAGGCGAAGGGCGAACCAAGATTAACTAAAAACGACCCGATCAAATCGGGTCGTTTTTCATAATCCATTCAAAAGGAAAGATTAGCGTTTTTTGCCCTTCTTGCCTTTCTTACCCTTGGCAGCCTTAGCCGGTTTCTTCGGAGCCGGAGCTTCTTCGACAGCTTCTTCACCCTCTTCGCCTTCTTCTTCGATGGCTTCGTCAATGGAATTGCCGAGGAGAGCGTTCACGTTCACGGAAACAAGACCAGCCAAAGACTTGACTTCGGTCTTCTTGTCCACTTCGACCTTAGAGAAGTTAGAGACAATGTAGTATGCACCCGTCGCTTCGAAACGGCGAGTCATATTCGCAATGCTCATGGAACCCTTGGTAGAAGGGAAATACTTGGCTTCGAGGCGAGCCTGGTCCTGCGAGGACTTTACCGTCTGAATCGTTTCCACGGCAAGGTTCCAGACACCCTTGTTCGTTTCGATGGAATTGTTCACGTATTCCACGATCTGGGATGCACCCTTGTACGACTTGGTCGTGGTCTTTTCGTAATGTTCCGTAGCCTGAGAAACATAGCTCCCCTTCTGCATCAAGAGCGTCGCAAGAAGCAGAACCACAACAACAGAAAGAGCAATGGAAATTGTTTTAACGTTCATTATTCATTACTCCTTATTCAAAGTGGTAGGGAGCCGGAGCTTCCAGCTTAAAGTTTTCAGCCATGTTGTAACCGGCAAGAGCCTTGTAGTCGCTAGACTTCAGCTTGCCCTTGGCAAAGGTGAAGCTAATCACGCAGTTCTTTCCGCAAGCAACTTCCTTGACGCCGCCTTCGTCCTTCAGGAGGAACTTTTCGGCAAGGCCAGCCTTTTCATAAATAGAGTTCTGAGCCTGAGGAGGAATGCCAGCGGCTTCGTACATGTAAGAAAGCTGCTTGAAGCGAGCATCCTTGTCCGCTTCGATGGCCTTGACCACAGCATCAAAGGCGGCTTCGGTCTTTGCATTCGTCAAGGTGGCATAAACGAGGCGCCAAGCCATACCATACTGGTCTACGGACTTCCACTGTTCCTGAACCACTCCGTTCGACTTTTCGAGGTAGGCCCCCACCTGTTCGTTTACGGATTTCTGTGCCTGGTCATTATAATTGCCCTTGAGCACCATCATCAAGGCAAAAAGCCCAATGATGAGTACAATATCGGCAATCAACAAAATTTTGAACTTCTTTTTATCCATAAGTATCCTTTTGCAAGTTTTTGCACATAGAATTTAATTCTAAAATAAAAAAAAACAAGTAAAGTTTCGGTAAAAAGATTCATTTTTACAGAAAACGTCCGCTTTTTTAGTATATTGCAGCCCATGAGCGAATCAGAAAACAAAGAAAAGCTCCCGTCCCAGGTGATTTTCGAGAACCTCAAGGAATTGTTGCGCGCCAAAAACACCGCCCACGAATCCATGTTCAAGTTCCACTGGAAAAAAATGTGGCCATTCTGCCTTATCTGGCCCCAGGTGGACTATGAACGCATCGTTAGACTCATGAGCGAAATCCGCAAGAACGCCATCAACCAGAAGAATCTTGTACTGCAGGCAAAATCCAAGGCAAAGCCGTTCGAGAAAACTTTCCTGGATGCCGTTCCCGCCTACCTGGACGCACTCGATGTTTCTTGTCAAAAGCTCTCCGCCGCAGCCCAGTGGAAACAGGACATGCTGCTCCGCCGCATCAACAAAGATGTCAAGCTACGTCGCGATGTCGTGGAATACAACCAGATTCTCAAGGACTACGAAGATGCCCAGGGGAACTTGGTTCGTGCAGGCGCCATCGTGCAAATCGGCTGGAGCGAAGTTCAACAAGCTCACGCTTCGCAGGCTCGCTAACCTTGTAAGGACCCTGAGCCTGCCGAAGGGAACAATGTGAAACCGAAGGATCTCTATTTGAAGGTTAGGAGAGGCTTCAGCAAATCCATGCGCCACTTGATTTTCTGAAGAATACCCGCAGGGGAATTCCCTATTCGGGTCGCATTCGAGGAATGTTGCCGGTATTCCACCAAGACATCCTCCATAAAGCCGACCCTAAATTTCTTTTCAGCCACAAGGCCCAGCCACTGATCGTGCATCGGAAGATTCCTCGGGAACGGAAGCGATGATTCAAGCACATTCCTACGAAAAGCCATGCAGCACCCCGTAAAGGAATTTTTCCACCAGTTGCAAACAACGCCACTCTGGTAAGGGCGAATATCGCTCAATTTTCCCTTGCGCACCCACATTCCCGCATCGCCCTTATGCAGCAACCAGGCATCGTGCATCACCAAATCGCATTCCTCTAATTTTGCAAGGACCTTCGAGACCTTTCCCGAAAGCCAGAGATCATCCTGATCCGCAAGAAAGAGAACATCACCCTTTGCCGCCCGGAACGCGCGTTCAAAATTGTAGATGACCCCCAGATGCTTTTCGGCAGGGAGAACGCGGATTCTTGAATCCCCGAACGTTGCAATGAGCTGCAGGGTATCGTCGGTAGAACCGTCATCGGCAATCACGATTTCTGCATCGGGTGGCAACTGCGAAAGAATGCTTTTCAGCTGTTCGCAGATGAACTCGGCACCGTTATATGTAGCCATACAAACAGAAATCATTGATTTTCCTTACAAGAACAGATTGTGTCTTTCCTCGCCATGACGTTCACTAATGCTTCAAGAACATCCTCGGAATAAAAAGTTTAGGCAGACGTTTCAGGAAAGCCGTCGAAAATGTCGCCAGTTGCGGAAGCTTCTTCAAGGCCTCGCCCTTCTGGGCATACGCAAGGGCGGAGAACCATTTCGCCTTCCAGTTTTTTACGGCCTCTGGATAAAGCCTGTGCTTGTCGTACAGTTTAATAATCCGCAAAAATTCCGCATACATGCGGTTATGGTTTGCATGCAAGTTATCACCGTGTTCGCGGTAGTAGCAACAAATCAAATCAGCGGACACCGGCTGCGGTCCATATTCGTAAAGCACCTTCAGGTACAGCGGCAGGTCCTCGAAAAAGAAGCGCGCATCATAGCCCCCTAAACGTCGAACAGCCTCCGTCACGAACATTTCGGAACAACCGTGCAAGGCCTTATTTCCCAAGAAGATTTCTTCAAAATGAATTTCGGGAACGCAGGCCATATACGTGGCATCTACAAGGTCTGAAACCACCCCGTTTTCCGTCATCGGCTTCACCTGACCGAAACAGGCGCACGCACGCGGATGCGACATCAAAAAATCCAATTGCTTTTTCAGGCGATCAGGCGGCATGATGTCATCGGAGGCGAAAGTACAGAAATACTTTCCTCGGGCAAGTTCCAGCATTTCGTTCAGGGTTGCAATCACGCCCCTATTTTCACGATGAATGTAGCGGAACTTCAGTTCGGCAGCAAGGTTCGTAAGAATTTCATGCGACCGGTCGGAGCTTCCGTCATCAAGGACAATCAGTTCGAAGGTCACTCCTTTCTGCGCCATCACCGAGCGCACCGATTCCTCGACATACTTTTCGTGATTGTAGCTTGCCAAGAGCACCGATACAAGCGGCGGAAATTCCCGCTGTTCCATTTCTTCACCTTGGGCAAAAGCCTTTACATAGACGTTTTCCGTCATCTTTTCGGCGAACATATTCGTTACGGAGTATTCCACTTAAGCCTCCGGACCGCAAATGCCAAAGCGACAAGCGTCAATAAATTTTCTAGGGCATACGCCGTCATGAGTCCGTTAAACTCGATAAGCTTCACCAGAACAACCGATGACACCGCAAAGAAAAGCTGTGCCGCAATTTCAATCGACAAGAAGGCTTTCGTCGCCTGCCTGGCAATCAGCACAAAGCCAAGGCACCAGCCTGCCGAACGGAAAAAATCACCCACCAGCTGAATACCCATGTAATCGGCAACGCCCGCATACGCCGACGAAAGGAAAACGGTCACGACGATTCCACGGCAGAAATAAAGCGCAAGCACCATTACAAGCGAAAACGCCACCATGCGGATAAAGATCGGCCTAAACATTTTCGAAAATTCCTGGCGCGAAAGTTCGGCAGAAATCTTCGGGAGCACAATCACCCCCAGCGACGCCGAAAGAAGCGTTGCGATAAAGTCCGAAATTTTGTAGATTCCCTGCCAAATGCCCGCCGCATCCCAGCCCATCGTAGAACCCACAAACGAACGCACAAAGGTAAGTACCAAGGGGGTTAGCACCATCGGCACAAGCCCCATCAGGGCATACGATTTCCACGGAGCGCGAATTTCTAGCACCGACGTCTTTAACCGCTTAAAGCTAAAACCCGCACGCGATGCCGACATCGCCGCAAACACACCCGCCAACACCGACTGCGTCGCAATAATCGAAAGGACGCTCAAGTGTCCCGTAAAAAGGAAATAGGCCACCCAGAGCATCTGCCAGATAGAGGCCACGATATTGATGCTTGCCCAGCGCCGGTAATTTCCAAGACCGTTCATGACCGACGACGAAATCGTAATGATGTTGGTCGCCAAAATTCCGGGAAGGGCAAAAAGGATTGCCGCCTGGGCAAGTCGCCGGGGTACTCCGGGGAGGAGCGATTCAAGAGGCGCGAAAAAACAGAACAGGACGGCGACCACGCATGTCACGATTGTCGCATAGACCGTGAGGCGATACCCCCCACGCCATATTCCGAGTAATTTTTCGGTCGATTCCTTGTTCTGGGCCGTAAGGCTCACCCAGCCGTTCTGCATCGCAAGCGAAGAGGTTGCCTGCCCTAAAGTCATCAGGTTCAGGAACTGCCCCACACACGCGTATGCCGACGGCCCCAAAAATACAGCCAAAAGCTTGTTGACCACAAAGGCGCGAATCGCATTGAAAACGGCAACGGAACCGGAGCCAAAGAACATTTTCCAGAATTTCGACTGATTTTCCATATCCAAGCCCACTAAACAGCGCGGATAACCTTCGCAGGCACGCCTCCGATGACCACGTTTGCCGGGAATTCCCCGCAAACGACCGCACCAGCCGCCACTACGGAATTTTCTCCTATTTTCGAGCCCTTTAAAATGACGGCGCGCTCCCCGATCCATACATTGTTCGCAATGGATACATGCCCCATTTTCGGAGTTCCGCCCACACGCATCGAAGGCGCTATTTCATGAAAATCGCTATCCAGAATCGTGACACCCGTCCCAATGAGGACGTTTTCGCCAATTTCGATTCCGGGGCCTTCGGCAACCGCCGTAAAATGGTTGCAAATTTGCGTTCCCGAACCAATCGAAATAACGGCACCTTCGGTTCGCGGATTCAAGAAAGAATAAGTCGTCCAGAAGTCGGCGTCTTCGACAAAGCCAAGCACCACCTTCTCGCCCACGCAAACCTTGCCGCGGCCCTCGCAAAGTACGGGAGAAACGGCACGGAACTTTCCCTCGACCTTCGCTGTCGAAATCATCCTGTAAAAAAGGCTACGCAGCGTGCGAACCAGCTTTCGTACAATCCTAGAGCTCAAACGCATTCATCGCTCCAATAATTTCGTCGACTTCCGCATCGGTCAGCACCTGGCTTACCGGAATGCTCAAGACGGTTTCGGCCATTTTTTCGGCAATCGGAAAATCGCCCGACTTTCCAAGGATTCCACTCCCACAGGGAGCCGCATCGGGAACATTCCCGTAGGCTTCTTGCAAATGAGGCGGAGTCGGGTAAAAGACCAGGGTTCCTATACCGTGTGATTCCAGATACGCATGCAAGGCATCGCGAATTTTCTTTTCGGCAGTGCGTACCGTAAACACGTGCCACACATGCTCCTCTGGAGGGTTCGGAATTTCGGGTAATACAATCAGCGGATTCTTGATTCCCTGACAATAGCGGGCCGCTATTTCTCGACGACGTTCGTTCCACTCTTTCAGATGTGGAAGCTTTGCGAGCAAAAACGCCGCCTGCAAATCGTCGAGCCTAGAATTGACGCCACGGTACTTGTTCACATACTTAATCTCGGAGCCGTAATTACCAAGCATACGCACCACGCGCGCAAGGTCTGCATCATTGGTGAGCACCATTCCGGCATCGCCCAAGGCACCGAGGTTTTTCGTCGGATAAAAGCTGAAGGCAGAGACATCGCCTGCACAGACGCCACGAGCACCATGAGCCTGGGCACAGTCCTCGAACACGAGGAGTCCGCGTTCACGGGCAAATGCACAAATTCGGGGCATATCCGCGGCACGCCCGTAAAGATGCACGGCCATTATTCCGCGCGTTTTTTTGGTACAGGCGCTTTCCAAACGGGTCGGGTCGATATTAAAAGTCTTTTCGTCCGGTTCCACCGGCACAGGTACAAGCCCCGCAGCAGACACGGCAAGGACCGTTGCAATATAGGTGTTCGAGGGCACCAGGATTTCATCGCCAGCATCAAGGCGGCCAAGCTCGATTTCTGCACGAAGCATGAGCGTCAGCGCATCGAGCCCATTTCCAACGCCTACCCCATAAGAGGCTCCACAATAGGCGGCAAACGCATTTTCGAAATCCCGACAATAGGTTCCCCGAATATACCAGCCGGATTCCACCACATCATCGGCAGCAGCCTTCAGGGACTGCATACAAGGGGCATTGACTTGCTTTAAATCAAGAAACGGAATTTTAGCCATAGCACCCCTCAAAGAGATTTCTTGAACTTGAGGTATTCCCCGTAGTCGCGCCAGTAGTCTGTTTCGTCAAATTCATGCGACGTGAGCACCAGGCAAATGGACCCCGAAGAAAAATCAAGCTCTTCGGCCCAAATTCCAGGCGGAATGTGCAGCCCAAAATAAGGTCTATCGAGACGAAAAAGCTTTTCGCTTTCGCCATCGCTCACCTTGACGTCAAAGGCCCCGCTAGCGGCAACCAACAACTGGTGACATTCCTTGTGGGCGTGTCCACCGCGCGTCACGCCGCCAGGAATATCGTACAGGTAAAACACCCGCTTGATATCGAAGGGAATCTCCTTCGAATTCTGGATGGGCGTCAAGCTTCCGGAACGTTCGCTAATTCGCGGAAGTTCAATAAGCGAGCACAAGTCGATACGTGCGTTTTTCAGGTCCTGCGCGTTCATTTGCGTACCTCGCGGATAAACTCGTCGAAATCGCGAATGTAGTCTTCTTCAGTAAAGCCCGCCGAAGATACTACCAGCGCAAGGGAATTCGTCGAAAAATTGTCGAGTGTGCGATAATGCATCGGAGGCAGGTAAAGTCCGTAGTACGAACGCGAAAGTGAGTAGCGGCGTTCCTCTACACCGTCGTGAATGACGACGTCAAAGCTCCCCGAAAGGGCTACGATAAATTCCTGTTGCGTTTTAAAGGCGTGGCTTCCGCGAAGGCAGCCTCCCGGAACATCGTAAATCCAATAGCAGCGACCGATCTTGAACGGGATATGCTTTCCCGATTCCAAAAAACTCAAATTCCCACGCTCGTCCAGGAACTTGGGAAGCTGAATGATTTGTACTTTCTGTTCAAAATCCGCCATAATATAGGCGTAATATACAATTTTTTAGTCAGGTACATCCGCATCAACTTTTCTAATATTGAAGTATGCTCGAAATTTTGCCCTATAACGAAACGCTCGATAAACGATGGGACCGGTTCGTGATGCAGGAATCCGTGAACGGCACCTTCCTGCAGACGCGCCGTTTTTTGAACTACCATCCTAGCGATAGGTTCACAGACGCCTCTTTTCTGATTGAGTCCAGCGGAACAATAGTCGCAGCCTTTCCGGGCAATATCCTAAGTGACGGAAAGTGGATTTCTCACCAGGGTTCTACCTTCGGAGGCCCCGTCATTTCCAAGCATTTCTATTCGGCAGAGCGCCTGATACATATCATGGACGAAGCCGAGAATTATCTCAAGGGAATTTGCAGCAGCGCCATGATGCGCCCGACATCGAGCCTATTTTCGACCGAATCCACCGCACTCATCGAATATATTCTGGAGCACCGCGGATACAGGCGGCAAACAGAACTGAGCGCCGTCTGCACCCTCGAAAAAGACGCCGATCCGCTGGACAACTGCGAAAAGACATGCCGCTCCGTTTTCCGCAAGTCCATTCCGTACGAACTGGAATACCGCGACATGACGGACAGCGAAATGCCCGTATTCTACGATTACCTGTGCCAATCGAAGGCAAAGTACAACGTAAAGCCGGTGCACACCCTCGACGAGCTTCTGGACCTTCGTCACAACAGAATTTCCGAAGAAGTTAAATTCAAGGCGCTCTGGATGAAAAACACCTTCGTTGCCGGAATGATGCTCTTTGATTTTGCACAAGCTAACGTAAGGCATGCCCAGTACATCGCCCCGAACGACGAAATCAAGTCCTTCCACCCGACAACCGCCATGTACGTAAACGTCATGCGAGAAGCGGCCAAAGACGGTTTTTCCAGATTTTCCTGGGGAATTTCGACCGAAAACCGCGGCGAATACCTGAACCTTCCGCTGTTCAAGTTCAAGGAATCTCTCGGGGCAAAGGCATCCCTCAATCCGATTTACACGAAAGAGCTTTAGCACCGCGCTCCCCCTGGCCCCTGATACCAGCCCCAAACCTCCAGAGGCAGTCCGGGTTAAAGAATTTTCATAAAAAGCGCCTCTTTTGCTCTTTTTTGGATTGTTTCGCTACGCCCGCAATGACGTAACGCAGAATTATTTCTATATATGTGCGACCAATGAGTGCATGTCGCGCCAAGCTCTGCCAACATGCATGTTAACCAAAGAGCTTCCTTTAACGAGGTAAAAATGTCCTCTTTCCGTGGACCAAAAGGTAAGGTAGCCCGTTCTCTCGGACTCGCCGTTTCTCAGAAGACTCAGAAGGCTCTCGATCGCCGTAACTTTGCACCCGGCCAGCATGGTCAGACCCGCAAGAAGTCTTCTTCCGTGTACAAGCAGCAGCTCGTCGAAAAGCAGCGTCTGCGTTTCACCTACAACATTTCCGAAGCTCAGTTGGCCAAGGCTTATGACGAAGCCAACCGTCGCGCCGGTTCTGCTGGTGACAACCTGATGATCTTGCTCGAAACCCGTCTTGACGCCCTTGTCTACCGCATGGGTTTTGCTCGCACGATTTTTGCAGCTCGCCAGTATGTCGCTCACGGCCACTTCACCGTGAACGGTGTTCGCAGCTACTCTCCCGCCCGCCAGATCAAGGCCGGTGACGTGATTGCAGTTCGCGAAGGCTCTAAGGAACACGTTCAGATCAAGGAAGCCATTGCTAACGCTCCGGCTGCTCCTGAATACGTGACTGTCGACGCCGGCAAGATGGAAGGCTCTCTCGTGAAGCTCCCGCTCCGCGACCAGATCCCGGTCAAGCTGGAAGAACAGCTCGTCGTGGAATACTACTCCAGGTAGTAACCACTCAAACAGAAAACGTTTGGACGCTCGGCATTCGCCGAGCGTTTTTTTCGCATTTTCCTCCACGAATCCCCTAGATTAAAGTCTTGGGGATTATTATAGAAAATGCCGTTTTTTTTCAAAAAATCAAAGATTTTTTATGCACTAGCGGAGTTTTTAATATATGTTTATGTTACAAGAATAAGAGAAAAGGATGCAAGCGTTCAAGTCCAGACAGAACCTGATGGTGGTTGAACACGACGAAGAATGCCAGAATGCCCTGCAAAGCATTCTGGAAGAAACGTACAACATCACCGTGGTCGGAAATGCCCAAGAGGCACTCTTGCTGTTGATGGATTCCCCATCGACTTATTCGCTTGTACTGCTGGAAATCGACCTTCCTGGAATGACCAGCCTTGAATTTTTGCAGCAAAGGTCCCTGAACAGTTCCCTTAGCAGCATTCCTGTCATCGTCGTCACAGGTGAAGGTTCCGACGACGAATGTTACAAGCTGGGGGCGGACGAATTCATTCGAAAGCCATTCAAATCCCACGAAGTCATTCTCACCCGCTGCGCCCGCATCATTGACCTCTACGAAAACAAGAACCTCGTATCGCAAACCGAAAAAGACAAGCTTTCGGGACTTTACACGCTCGACTACTTCTTTGAATACTTGAAGCAGATTATTCCATTGGATATGGGTTCTGACCGCGATGCCATCGTCATCGACATCGAGCATTTCAAGCTCATCAACGAAATCTACGGGCGTAACGTCGGCGACCAGATTCTTGCACAGATAGGCGCATACATCCAGCAGATGCTTACCTCCCTGAACGCAATCGCCTGTCGAGCCGGAGCAGATGTCTTTTACATCTACAGCATTCACCAGGACAATTACCAAGAGCTTCAAACGGCACTTCAGGGAATGCTTGCCCAAGTCGCAAAGGCAAACAACATCCGCATCAGAATCGGCGTATGGCAATACGTAGAACGGAGTACGGACCCCGAATCTTGGTTCGACCGAGCGAAAAGCGCCTGCGACCGCATTAGCGGGAACTTCACGGTATCGGTCGCCCTCTACAACAGCGGCCTACACAGCAAGCACCTGCGCGAAGAACACCTGATCCGGGACATCTACGAGGCCATCGAAAACAAGCACCTGAAAGTTTACTACCAGCCCAAGTACGCCATTCAAGGCGACAAGCCGCATTTACGGTCGGCAGAAGCCCTTATCCGCTGGATTCATCCGACACTCGGCTTTATCAATCCCGGAGACTTCATTCCCCTTTTCGAATCGAACGGTCTCATTCAGATGGTAGATTACTACGTGTGGAAAGAAGCCGCCGCGCAAATTCGACGCTGGAAGGACGAATACGACTTTACCGTCCCCGTTTCGGTGAACGTATCCCGCATCGACATCTACGATCCCGACCTCGAAAACAAGTTCTGCGACATTCTGGAACAGAACAAGCTTTCGCCGAAGGAATACATGATCGAAATTACCGAAAGTGCCTATTCCGACAACGCCCAGGGACTCATCGATGTTCTCAACAGCATGCGCAGCAAGGGGTTCCGTATCGAAATGGATGACTTCGGCACAGGATACTCTTCGCTAGGGATGCTCACGGAACTTCCCATCGACATTCTGAAAATCGACATGTCCTTTGTCCGCAACATGGAAAAGAACGAAAAGAACAAGAAGATGGTCGAGCTGATTATCGACATTGCCAAGTTCCTAAAGGTTCCCTGCATTGCCGAAGGCGTCGAGACCGAATCGCAGCTGCGTACCTTACGGAAAATGGGCTGCGACGTCATCCAAGGGTATTTTTTCTCGAAACCGGTTCCGCCCGAGGAATTCGTGAAGTTCATCGAAAAATAAAAGATCCTTTGGAAGAAATAGATTCTCGCCCGTGCGTTTTTTTGTATTTTGTCTTCTATGAAGACATTGCTTTTAAAAGTCATTGACAATCTAAAGATTTACCTAAAGTCCCTGAACTGGATTTTCCTGCTTGGACTTGCCGCATTCTGCATTGCACTTGCCGTCATCAACAACATCCGTGTCGGAGAATCAAAGTCCGTCGACTGGATCGGTAGCCAGGAAATCCTTGAAAAGCCAGCCGAGGTACAATAATGAAGAAAACCGTTTTTTCTGGAATTCTCCTTGCGGTCGCCTCGATTCTTGTTGCCATTGGCGTCGCCGAAATTTCGTTCCCCGAATCTATACTCACGTTTACCGACCAGGACTGGCTTATTGATTTATGGCCGAAGGCCTACCGCTACAACATTCAGGTCGGGCTTGGCGCCATCATCGTCGCCATGGGCCTTTGCTTTCCGGCTTACCGCCTGCAAAAGGACTTCGCCATCCGCGCCCTCGAAACGCTCTTGCGAATCGGAATCGGCGGAATGTTCATTTTCGCAAGCATTTTCAAGATTCAGGACCCGCACCAGTTTGCGGTCCTCGTGGCGCAATACCAGTTTTTCCCGGCACTGCACCTCGAGAACGTGAACAATTTCTTTGCGCTCGTTTACCCGCAATTTGAGCTGTGGTTCGGACTCGCCATGATTTTCACCCCGTTCGTGCGCGAATCGGCATTCGCCATTTTCTGGATGTTCGTGAGTTTCATCATCGCACTCAGCTGGGCACTCGGCAACGACCTCGGCATTACCTGCGGGTGCTTTGAACTCGAAGACGGCGACGCCCACGACAAGGCCGAAGCCTGGACAAGCCTTATCCGAGACATCATCCTGATCTGGCCGACACTCTGGCTTGCTACCCGCAAGAGCCGCAGTCTGATTAAGGTGTGGAAGAAATAGTTACTAGTTAATAGTTACGTTTATAGTTTTCAAGAAATCAATCACGCGTTTACTGAAAGATTTCATGGAGCAGCGGTCCAAAAGGGCGGCTGCTTTTTCGTTGTCGACCACGTTTTCACCGGCTAGTACACGGTCGAGTACGCGGGCATAAGCCTCGGCATCTGTCGGAGGATCGATCAAGGGGCACGCCCCTTCAAGATTTTCCTTGACGGCCGAAGTCGCCGCCCCCACCGCAGGCGTCCCGCAGGCAAGCGCTTCGATGGGCGGAAGCCCGAAACCCTCGAGTAGCGAAGGGTACACCATCAAATCGGCATGACGGTAAAAGTCACGAAGCTCGTGCGCCTGGAACTCGCTAAAATGATACACGTTGTAGAGTTTTTTCTCGTTCACGATTGCACGCAGGCGTTCCGAAAATTTGCCCACGCGCACAAAGGCCACAAACGGGCGCAGCCGAGCCATTTCAAAGAAGGTTTCGATATTCTTGCGCGGTTCGTCGAGGCTTACGTTCAGGCACATTCCATCGAAATTCCGGATACCGTACTTGCGGAGAAAAAGTTTCTTTTCTGCAGCAGTCGGCACGGATTCAGGCTTGTTGAACAAGTCGCTGTCTATAGGGCATCCGATAACGGTTCCCGGCTTCTGAGACATCTGCGGTCCAAAATAGTCCGCCGCCTGCCCACGCGTCCAACCGGAATTATAGACAAAATAAGCAGCCTTGACCGTCGGACGAATGTAGAACAGATTCAGCAGTTTGAACTTGAGCGAGTTCGGGTACAACGTTTCGGCGAAAGTATCATGGACAAACATGACTGTTTTCGCCTGTTTCCGAACTACCGGCACCAGGAAACCGAGTTCCGGACGGATAAAGAAAACGAAATCGGGCTGAAGTTTCTTGACAAGTCTCTTTAGTGGAGAGCGAAAAGTCGCATACCCCGTATAGAGCGATTTTGCCCAGACCTCGTGCGACACATATCCCTGTTCCTGTGAGCCCCCATCGGGAGACGCATCGACTTTGCCAAAAAACTTGGGCGTTTTAAGCCAAAGTACATGAGCTTCAAATTCACCCGATACCGCCTTGACCAAGTTCAAGGTCAAGCGTCCAAAACTGGTACACTCGTTCTTATCGCAAACAAAAAGAATCTTTCGCATTATCCTTATAAGATAAAAAAATCTATATTCACTGTATGGCTAAAATCGGCGTAGTCCTAGCAACTTACAATGGCGAAAAGTATCTGTCGCAGATGCTCGATTCCCTGCTTGCGCAAACGCGCCCTGCCGATTTTATCGTTGCAGTCGATGACGGATCCAAGGATTCGACCCCCGAGATTCTGAAAAGCTACGAAAGCCGCCTGCCTCTTAGAATAACGATCCTGCCGCAGAACACGGGACATCGTGCAGCCTTTTCCAAGGCACTCGAATATGCTAGGCCTGAGCTTGGCGAAAACGACCTCGTCGCCCTAGCCGACCAAGACGACATCTGGATACCGCAGAAGCTCGAAATTCTCGAAAATGCAATCGAAAAGGGCGATGAACACGGAACAAAGCCCATGCTCGTTTTCGGGGATGCCCAGGTAATCGACGCAAGCGGAAAAACCGTAGACAAATCGTGGAGAGCCATTTCGGGCATACAGCCAAGGCTATCGACCGAAGCAAGAATCGCCGGCACAAACAACGTCACCGGCTGTCTTTCGCTTTTTAGGGCGAACCTGCTTCAAAAGGTTCTCCCCATTCCCGCCGCCGTCGGTGTTCACGACGCCTGGATTGGACTTTTGGCCGCCCAATACGGCAACATCGCCCCCCTCGAACAGCCGGTCGTCTTATACCGGTTGCACGGCGAAAACTCCGTCGGTCTTGGCACCCCATTTAGTTTCGACGAAACCTGCAAACGGCAAATCGCCTGGACCGACATGCTCCTTGAAAAAAGCGAACTGTTGAACCTGAACCCGGCTCAGGCAAGCTTTCTAAAAAAACTGAACCGCTACTGGCACAAAAGAGCGAGTGTGCCGTTGCTTGTAACATCGCTCCCCTTCTTGATTCGTTTCCGTACGCAGGTATTTCCTACTCCTGAACGCCGACTCAAGAAAATTCTCTTTTCGTTACTGGGCGCACCTGCAGTACACCTCCTCTTTGGGAAAAACAAATGAAAACCATCGCTTTCTACTTGCCGCAATTTCATCCGATTCCGGAAAACAACCGCTGGTGGGGCGAAGGTTTTACCGAGTGGTTTAACGTCTGCCGCGCAAAGCCGCTGTTTAAAGGGCACCGCCAACCGCGCCTTCCTGCAGAACTTGGTTTCTACGACCTCCGCTGCGACGAGACTCGCCGCGAGCAAGCCCGCATGGCACGCCAGTTCGGCATCGACGCCTTCTGCTATTACCATTACTGGTTCAACGGCAAGGAGCTCCTGGAAACCCCGCTCCAAAAGATGCTTGCGGACAAGGAATGCGACATACCCTTCTGCCTCTGCTGGGCAAACGAGACCTGGTCCAGGGCCTGGGACGGCAAGGACCGAGAAATCCTGATAGAGCAAACCTACAACCGAGCAGACGACCAGAATCACGCAAGGCACCTCTGCGAAATTTTCAAGGACGAGCGCTACCTCAAGTCCCAGGGAAAACCTGTTTTTATCATTTACCGCGTGGGCAAGCTCGACGCGCCCGCCGATTTCGTAAAGACTCTCGACGAAGCGGCGAAGAACGCAGGCTTTAGCGGCGTCCGCGTTTTTGCAGTCCGCAATTTCGCCTGCGACGTTTCCGATGAACAACTCGCCTCTTACGGAATCGAAGACATCGTAGACTTCCAGCCGAACAACACCGAATACCCGAGTAGGTCCGCCCTGGGAAAAGGAATCCGACTTTTACAGCGAAAGTGGAACGACCTCGCCAAAAAAATCGGGCTTCCCGAAGTCTACTCCGTTCTGCGCCTGAACTACGCAGATGTCGCCCGCAACGCCCTTGCGCTGTACAAGAACTTTAGCGAGCGCCACTATCCAACCGTTTTCCCGAACTGGGACAATTCCCCGAGAAGAAAGGCGGCAACCATAATCCAGAACGACAGCCCCGAAGATTTCGCCGAATGGGTACACGAAGCATCAAGCATTCTCCGCAAGCGTCCCGAAGAGCATCAGTTTCTCTTTGTGAACGCCTGGAACGAATGGGCGGAAAGTGCACACCTCGAACCCGACGCCAAGATGGGCAAGGCGTTTTTGCAAGCATTCAAGCAAGGACTTGACCGATGAATACCTCCGTATGCGCCATTCTCGTCAACTTCAAGAACGAAAAAAAGACCGTAGACTGCCTACGCGCCCTCGAAAAGAATTCGGTCCGCCCCGCCTGCGTCTATATTATCGATAACGCAAGCACCGAAGAATCGCAAAAGTTTTTTTGGAGCTATACGTTCGCCTTCAAGGTCCGCTGGATCTGGAACAAGGAGAACCGCGGGTTTGCCGCGGCCTGCAACCAGGGAATTGTTGCCGCACAGGCCGAATACGAAGGATGCTACATCTGGCTACTCAACAACGACACGCTCCCGGAACCATCCGCTCTGGAAAAGCTTCTCCAAAAAGCGGAGAGTGCACGCGCCGGAATCACGGGATCGCTCATCAAGAAAATCAACGGGGATTTTTCGGGAGGAGTCTGTTTTATCCATCCGAAATTTGCAACGATCCGTCGACCGAATTCCAAGAACGAAACGGGATTCGACTATGTAGAAGGATCGTCGTTCCTGATTTCACCGGAATGCCTTAAGAGTACGGGCCTTTTGAGTGAAGACTACTTCTTGTATTTTGAAGAAAGCGACTACTGCCTGCAAGCGAAGAAAAAAGGGTTCACTCTCGCCTGGGCAACCGACAGCGTCATCTTACACGACATCGGTTCTTCGACCGGAAGCGAAATAGCAAAAGGGGAAGTTCCCTCCTTTATCGATTGCCTCATGATCCGAAACCGAATCCATTTCGCATTGAAGAACGGTTTTCCGAAAGCATCCGTACTACTCGGATTGATAATCAGTCTCGGGATACGCTTGAACAGGCTCCAGTTTTCAAGAATTGCAACCATTATTGCCATCACTTTCTCGACAAAGGGATTCAAGCGCTTTATCGAAAAGAACGGAGGCTTTTATGAAATTAAGGCATAGCGTTGCAGCTGCGACTCTCTTTGCATTTTCAAGCCTGTCATTTGCACAAAATGCAACCGAAAACTTTCCCGGAACGCCTCACATCACCTTTGCAGACTCCGCGAGCCACCATGAAATAAGCATAGGCGCCCAGCTGGCCGACTCGCTTGCCATGACAAACCTGACAAACGCTCCGACGCACTACGACAATTCGGCTTCTGTCCGCCTTTTTCTGAAAGGGCATTTTACGGAACGTCTGTGGTTCAACGCCCGCGTCAAGGTCAGCACCGACCATACCAACAAGGAAATTGCAGACAACTTCTACAATCCGGACGAAGGCATTCCCTACAACAAGCAAAACGACCGTAAGCGCACCTGGGATATTTTTGCAGCAAGTTCAAGCTACGATCTCGATGCCGTCAAGTTGCTTGCCGGATTTGACTACCTGAGCATGGGCCCCGCCCGAAGAAACCACGTCATTCTTCGCGGCGAACAAAATCATTTCCGTCCGTGGCAAGATAGCACAAGCCGCATTTTCGAGCCCGCCCCCACGCCCTATTTCGGCTACCGTTTTGAACTCGGCCCGATCGCCTACACGCAATACGCCATGAAACTTTTCGAAAAGAAAAATTTCGGAAAGTATATGCACGTCCATAGGCTCGATCTCGAACTGCCCCTGAACATTACGCTTGGACTTTCGGAAACGGCTCTTTACGGAAGCACCACCGAAGAAGAACCGAACCCAAACATCGATGCGGACAGCAGCGGTCGAGATTTTGAATGGGCGTACGTCATTCCGTTTATCCCATACGTATTCCAAGAACACCTGCAAGGCGACCAGGACAACATTTCGCTCGCCTTCGATTTAAGCATCAAGACCATTCGCGACTGGGAACTTTACGGAGAACTCCTGTGGGACGATATGAAATCGCCCACCTCCATGTTCGACGATAGCTGGTGGGGCAACAAGTGGGCAACCTCCGTAGGACTCGCCCGCGACAACTTAAGGCTCTGCGGGATTCTTTGGAACTGGTACATCGAATACACCCGCGTGGAACCCTGGGTTTACACGCACCACAAGGGCGGCGGATACACTTACCGCAGCTACTCGCAAAGCCTTGGGAGCGACCTTGGTCCTAACAGCCAGGAAATCTACAGCGAAATCGGTGGATTGTATCAGGTGGAAAGTGGAATGCTAAAGGGTGCTGAATTCAGGGGAAATGTTCATGCAAGCGCAGTCGCAAAGGACACCGCCTTCGGCGGAAACATCACCGACATGCACACTCCCGAAAGCGCAACCGACAAGAAATTCCTAAACGACAATACGACGCTACATTACGTAGAACTCGGAGGAAAACTGGAACTCAAGCCTTGGGAATGGCTAACGATCCGCATGGGTTACGACCGCTACTTCGGTGACTACGAAGGTTACCGTGCCATGGCCGGCGGAAGCATCCAGTACTAAATCGTAAACCGCAATTACTCTTCGAACAGGGTAGTCAGTTCTTCTGGCGTAGTTGCGGCCAAAGCCTTTGCTCGCCACTGAGGATTCAAGAGCTTACGCGCAATTTTGGCAATCACCTGCGTGTGGCAGGTCGCCGACTCTGCCGGCGAAAGCAGCAAGCACATAAACTGCGGCACCTGTCCCGCCTTCACCTGAATATCCGTAAAGCCCGGCGGACAAACCACAAAAGCAAGCAAAGGTTCCGAAAGTCCTGGTACGCGGGTATGCGGCAAGAGCAAGCCCTCGCCCATATAAATTCCCTGCGCAATACGTTCCGATAAGGCTTTCCACACCGCCATCGCATCAAACGCTGAAGGACCATGCACAAGAGCATCGTAGGCAAGGCCGAGCGCCTTCGCAAACGATACCGATTCCGAATAATGTTTTACGTAAATAGGATTCATTAAAAAAAGAAAAATGAAGAATGAAAAATTAAAAATGATGAGACATTCTTAATTTTTCATTTTTAATTCTTAACTAAACCAGAGCCTTATCCATGAAGTCGAACACTTTCGGAGAGGTTGCCTTAGCAACCTGCTTGAACTCGTTAAAGACACTGCGCAGTTGACGCTTTCCGGGTTCAATGTAGTTTTCAAACTTCTGGATTCCCTTGACCTTACTCAAGAAGCAATAAGCCCCCATGGCCTGCATCACGCGCTGCAAGCTCGCATGAATAAAGGCTTCCCAGGCATCTTCCTTGGAGTACGTCTTGGTTTCGCGATACGAAATGCGCCAGTATTCGAAGAAGTCCTTAATTTCGGTCAACGAAAGTTCCACATACGGATCCCACAGAAGCGAGGCAAGATCGTAGAACATGGCTCCGCGACGTGCGCCCTGGAAATCAACAAATGCAATTTCGGAGTTCGGCTTCACGATAATGTTCTGGCTCTGGAAATCGCGGTGCATCAGCACCTTATGCTGGGCTTCGACCGAAACGGCCAAGAGCGAATAGAACTGACGAACGTATTCCGGGATTTCCTCAATTCCCTTATGGGCCTTCAGGTAGTTCTCGGTAAAGTAATCCGTTTCCCACTTGAGTGCATCAAAATCGAAACGGCGAAGCCACAGATCCGAGCGCGAGCTGAAAAGCGAGCGAGAAACTTCCTGCCACTTAATCAGCGAATCAATCACTTCCGGGTAGAGGATGCGGACATTTCCTGTCTTCTTTTCATGTCCCGGAGGCAAGATGTTATCGAGCAAGTTGTGGGCACCGAGGTCTTCCTGCAAGACGGAGCACGAGGTTTCATCGACACAATAAATGCGGGGAACCGGAAGTCCAAAGGAATTGAAAGCTTCCGCATAATCCACAAAGCGCTTAAAATCTTCATCCACGGAAGCGGATACCTGCAGCACCGAGGAGCGCTTGTCAGAGGCAATGCGATAATACTTGCGGCCCGAACCAGCACCTGCAATAGGGGTTACCTCATAATCCGAGTAACCGTGAGACGTCAAAAAACAATCAATAGCCGGAGAAACAATTTCATTACTCATGGTTTGCAATATAAAAAAGACGAGAGACTAAAGACGAGAGACAAGAGAAAATCGCGCCTTAAAACTACGAGAACTTGATGCGCGGGTCCACCAGCGTATAGAGGATATCGCTGAAGAGGCGGCCAATCATCGCCATCAGGCTGCTGAGGAAGATTACACCCATCACCACGTTATAGTCGCGGTTCACCATGGAATTGTAATAAAGGAGTCCCATGCCGTCGATGTCGAACACCTTCTCGATGAGGAGAGCCCCAGCAAACATCAGGGTGCAGATTTCAGAAAGGCGTGTGGCAATCGGAATCAGGGCGTTACGGAGCGCATGGCGCACCAGCGCCTGGTTAAAGCTCATACCCTTCGCTAGGGCGGTACGCATATAGTCCTTGCCCAACTCTTCCAGCGCGGAGTTTTTCATGAGGAACGTGAGGAACGCGAATTCGCTAATCATGTAGCAGAAAATCGGCAGAATCAAATGGTGCCCGAGGTCCACCATCTTTTCGAAGAAGGTAAAGTCCTCGAAGTCATCGCTCGTGAGGCCCCCTAGCGGAAAAATGTCAAGGTACGAACCGCCTGCCAAAAAGATGATGAGCAGGATACCAAGAGCGTAACCCGGCATCACATACCCCGAGAAAATCACACCCGAAGAAAGGGAATCCAGCTTGCTCCCATGATGCACCGCCTTCCAGAGACCCAGCGGAATGCAGACAAGATAACTCAGGAAGAACGAAGTAATACCAAAGAACAGCGAAATCGGGAAACGGCTCGTAATCACGTCCCACACGGGGAGCCCGTAGGTGTAACTGGAACCTAGGTCCAAGTGCAAAACATTCCAAAGCCAAGTCAGATAACGTTTCCAGGCGGGTTGGTCAAAACCGAAATACGCCTGGATTTGCGCAATCTGGTCGGGTGAGAGCGCCTTGGACGCATCAACACCACCCTTCATGGCTGCGGCCTGCTGCGCACGCGAAATCATTTCCTCCACAGGTCCACCCGGCAACAGCTGAATAAGGATAAAGCATACCAATGAAATCCCGATGAGAGTCGGGATCATCAAAAGTAAGCGGCGGAGGATATAAGAACGCATAATAGGTATGAGGTATGAGGCCGCTCGTTTCACTCGCTTTGAGCTCGTTCGCTCCGCTCACTTTGAGTATTCCACATAGCTCAAAGCACCGCAGGTGCGCGCCCATAGCCCAAAGCGCGTAGCGCGAGCTCTAGCGCATCTTGCCGGAGCGGAGCACGTCCATCATGTTGAAGGGCTTGGCCGTTCCGTTTGCAATGTGGCATGCGAGGAAGTTCACGGCGTCCACGGTGCCTTCGGCGTAAATCTTGCGGCCGCACACGTTGTGCTGGAATTCAAAGTGAACCGTACCGTCGGCGCTGTCGAGGCTGTAGGTGTGGAAGGCGTGACCGCCGAGGTATTCTTCGGGCACATGCATGCGTTCCATCTGTTCCTTTTCGTTACGTACCTTTTCGATATCGTCGACAGAGAAGTCGAAACCCATCTTCTGGAAGTCGCCCACCACGGCCTTCGCGGTACCGCTCGTATCGGCCTTGGTCTTCTGGTGGCTTTCGACCACGGAGAGCTTGTAGCCGCTGAATGCCGTCGGGAATTCCTTCGCCAAAAATTCAATCATCGTCTGGAAAGCGACAATCTGCTTTGCCATGTTCGGGGCAATCACGCTCGGGTGATTGGCTTCGGCAACGAGCTTGGCGAGCGCTTCGCGGTCACCACCGGTGGTGCCCATCACGAACGGAATCTTGTGCTTTACGTAGAAAGCGGCGTTGTCGTTCACGGCCGTCGGGTGCGTATAGTCAATGCAAATAACGTTCGGATACTTTTCAAGAACTTCGCCAATGCGAGCTTCGCGATTGCTCGGCTTCAAAAGTTGGATGGTCTTGCCGGCGACTTCGGCTTCGTTTTCAACGATAATTTCACCCGTCAAAGAATACGGGACGAGTTCGAGGCCGCGGGCCACGCAGGTTTCGGCCACAATGCGGCCCATGTTGCCCGGAATACCATTTACCATCACTTGTACAGACATAATAACTCCTAGTTTTTTGGAGAACAAGATAGTAAAAGGTGTCAGGGAGCAGAGTCAGGGTTCAGGATTAACGAGCTTCGAACAAACCTATTCGGGGCAAAAGAAAAGCTATATTTAGGAAAAAGTTTACAAGATGTCTTTAGAAGAAAACATAAACAGTTCCACTAAGCCGCCCCTCTGGACGCGGAATTTCGTGACGGTTGCCGCCGCGAACTTTTTGCTGTTCTTCAGTTTTTACCAGCTGCTGCCGATCCTTCCGCTATACATTATCGAAAAATTCCAGACGGACAACGCGACTGCCGGATTCATCATCTCGCTCTACACCATTGGCGCTCTCGCCTGCCGACCGTTCGCCGGTTTCCTGGTGGATACCCTCAGCCGTAAGCCCCTGTACTTCTGGACGTTCTTCGCGTTTACCGCCTGTTTTCTAGGCTACAAGACCGTCGGCATCTTGCCGATTCTCGCCGCCGTGCGGTTTGCCCATGGCCTATTCTTCGGCATTTCGAGCACGGCGAGCAACACGGTCGCCATCGACGCCCTGCCGGCATGTCGCCGCGGCGAAGGCATCGGCTACTTCGGCATCAGCGTGAACCTTGCCTTTGCGACAGGCCCCATGACAGGCATGTTCCTGTACGAAGCCTTCGGCGACACTCTCGTATTCGCCATTTCAATTATTTTGTGCGTCATCGGACTTATCCTGGTGCAGACCCTGAACGTTCCGCGCAAAGAGAAAAAGCCGCACGCCCCACTTTCACTCGACCGATTCTTTCTCACCCGAGCCATTCCGCAGTTTGCAAATTTCATTTTCGTCGGATTCGCCTACGGCCCGGTAACAAACTATATCGCACTTTACGCCAAGGAACTCGGTATCGGAGGATCCGGCTGGTTCTATGCACTGATTGCTGCGGGCCTGATTATAAACCGCATCATGACAGGCAGACTCATTGACCGTGGCTACCTGATTCACCTGGTGGGTACAGGCATGACCTTGAATGTGGTCGCCTACTTCTTACTCGCGTTCAGCCACACGTCCGCCGCCTTCTTTATTTCGGCATTCCTTATCGGAACAAGTCTCGGCCTCATTTTCCCTGGGTACCAGACGATGTGCGTGAACCTCGCCCGTCACGACCAGCGCGGTACCGCCAACAGCACCTACCTCTCCGGCTGGGATATCGGAATCGGTACAGGCATTCTAGTAGGAGGCTCCATGGCAGGGCATTTCGGTATGCACCAGCCTGTATTTCTCGCCTGCGCCGTAGCACTCGTCATCGCAGATGTCCTCTACTTTACCTGGACATCAAGGCACTATCTGAAGAATAAACTCGAAGGATAGATGGATTAGGAACGTTTGTCTTCGTACATCATCTCGTCGGCGCTGACAACACTCCGCCTGAAATTCGTGGCGAAACCATCCCAGGCGGCATAGCCGACACTCACCTCGATCGTATACTTTTGCGGGCCCCGCCTATTCGAGATTTCGTCTTGCAGGCATTCTCGAATTACAGAAACAACCCCCTCCGGCATTTCCGTATGGGCAATCATCAGAAACTCATCGCCACCGTAGCGGCAGAGAAAAACCGAATTTCCTAGCCGTCCGCAAGCTTTCTTAAGCGCCTTCGAAATCACCACCAGCGCCATGTCCCCCTCTACATGCCCATAGGTATCGTTGATCTGTTTAAAATGATCTACGTCAACCATAATCACATAGGAATTTTTGGGTTCGCGCAGCTGCATCAGGTAACGTTCCAGCTGATTTCGGTTATTCAGCGAAGTCAGGGAATCCGTCGATATTAACTGATTCTGCGAATTCAAATAGACAAAGAGGATTATCAACGTACACCAGAAGCAGAAAATCGGCGTCGTCAGGGATAAGAAAAGCTGCGCTCCCGCAGCAATAATACACCCAGGGGTATAACTTGCCACGATCAGGATAGTCTTAAGGTTCTTTCGATGCTCAGGTTCCAAGCCTCGAACAACAGCGCGAATTGTTACCGTCATTATATACACAAACGGTAGGAACAACAAAACGAAATAGTAAAGGTCAATAGGTTCTAGTTCCTTGTCAAGCCAAAAATCTGGCAAGAGCACAAACGAAACTAGCAATAGAACCATTTCTAAAAAAATTGGAATTTTCAGTTTTGCCTGAAGGCGTTGTATCTGCACACGAGTCATTTCTGGCCGCGTACTTATTTCGGCATACATAAAGCAGCTATAGAACAGGAATGCCGCCACAATCGCGTTCGAATAATTTACCGCCAAGACGGTAAACGTATTTTTGAGAATGGTGCCGTCATTCACTAGCGCCCACAGCGAGTCGCTCGCGAAATAAAGAATATGCCACAGTACCAGTTTATAGAACAGCTTAAACTTCTGTTGCGGAGTCGGGAGTCTTTTGATACTATACAGGAGCAACATCAGGACGCAGATGCACCCGATATTCACTTCCGTATAAAAAGTAAAGACACTCATGTTAAAGAAAAATATACACATTTTCAAAAAAAGTTCAAAAAAAAATGTTTTTTTCTAAATTACGGGACATGAAACCCTGGAAACTCTTGAATACGGAATATCTGGTTAACGCCCCCTGGCTAAAAGTCGCCAAAGAAACCTGCGAATTGCCCAATGGCAAGGTCATCGATGATTTTTATACGTTGTGGCAACCGGACTGGGTGCTTATCCTTGCCCGAACCCCCGAAAGCAAGTGGGTCATGACGGAACAGTACCGCCACGGCACGGGTAAAATCGCCTTGGAGTTCCCCGCAGGAATCATTGACAAGGGCGAAACGCCGGAACAGGCCGCAATCAGGGAATTGCAGGAAGAATGCGGATATTGTTTAGACGAGCCTGAAACCTGTGACCTGAAACCTGTAACCTATTTAGGTTCTTTCCCGGTGAACCCCGACAGGCATCGCGGAAAATTTCACGTGGTCTTTATCGACAACGTCATCAAGAACGGCCACACGAATTTTGACAGCACCGAAGAAATCGAAAGCCTTTTGCTAAGCGATGAAGAATTGCAGGTCAAAATGGCCGACGGCACGTTCAATCACCCGCTACAGATGGCGGGATATTTGAAGTATAAATTGCAGAAACGCGCGATGTAATTCCTTGTCACCGTATTTGTCTTCGGCGCCGGGCTTTAGGTCTTCGTCGGTATAGCCGCTCACAATGCGTTGCAGCACGACCTTGCGTTCTGCTTCGTCATAAGAAAAGTGGATGCGGAAAGTACGATACGCAAGCACACCCGTATGTGCAGATTCGTCGACAGTCAAGCGACGGCGAGAGCTATCGAAAACATCCTTCGAGAAATTTCCACGGGAAAGCTGCACCTGTGCAAAGCTAAGCAAATCAAAGGCGCTATGCTCGGCAATCCAGCGGTTCTGCGCATCGAACGCGTCCGTGACCTGAACCGACCACAAGTCGCCCACTTGTTCTTCGACCCAACCCGCCTTGGCATCGGGGAAAGCATCCGCCATAGGAATGTAGGGCTTGATATCGAGTACGGGCGTTCCGTTCAGCAAATCCGACTCGTCTACATATAAAGTAAGGCCTTCGACTTTCAGCAGGCGCACACAGCTTAAGCCAATCGGATTCGGGCGGTAAGGGCTCCGGCTTGCAAAGGTGCCTACACGGTCCTTGCCTTTCGGCGGTACGGGCGGGCGCGTTGTCGGGCGCCAACCCTCGTTCTCGTGGAACTGGAAAATCACCCAGATGCGTTCAAAGCCCTCAAGGTCGCGAAGCGCCGTTTCGAAATTCATCCCCGACTTGAGTTCAATTCGGCCCGGATGCCCCGCAAACAGCCTCCCCTGCCGAGGAGCGTCGTACTTGTAAATGGCATCGCCATAAAATGTACCGATTGAAGAAATTTCCACAGCAGAAAATATAGAATTTACCACCCTTTTTCCTGTCTACAGCCTACTGTCTACTGTCTACATTTTCTACCTTTGTGCCCGATGAAAGATAAAGCTAAAAAACTGATTGAAAAGTACGAGGAACTGGAATCGGAACTCGGGAATCCGGATGTTCTTTCTGACCAGGCCCGTTACAACAAGATTCACAAGCAGTACAAGGGTATCGAAAAGGCTGTACTCAAGGCCAAGGAATACCTGCAGATGCTAAACGACCAGGAAGAATGGAAGGCCGCCCTTGGCGATTCCGACCCCGAAATGGTCGCGATGGCAAAGTCGGAACTTTCCGACATCGAAAAAAAGTTGCCGGTTATTACCGACGAACTCCAGATTTTGATGGTGCCGAAGGATCCGTGGGATTACCGTAATGCCACGCTCGAAATCCGCGGCGGCACCGGCGGTGACGAATCAGCCCTTTTTGCGGGCGACCTGTTCCGCATGTATCAGGGTTACTGCAGCCGCATGGGCTGGAAGATGACCATTCAGGATGCAAGCGAAGGCACCGTGGGCGGTTACAAGGAAATCCGCGTGTTCATTGAAGGCGACAGCGTGTACGGAACGCTCAAGTTCGAAAGTGGCGTTCACCGCGTGCAGCGCGTGCCCGAAACCGAAACACAGGGCCGCGTGCATACCTCTGCCGCAACCGTTGCAATTCTCCCCGAAGCTGAAGAAGTCGATGTGGAAATCCGCGAAGCCGACATTCACATGGACACCTACCGTTCTTCGGGCGCCGGCGGTCAGTACATCAACAAGACGGACTCCGCCGTGCGACTCACCCACATTCCGACAGGCGTGGTGGTGAGCTGCCAGACCGAACGTAGCCAGCTGCAGAACCGCTTGCACGCCATGGAAATGCT
>NZ_CAMVDO010000036.1 GCF_947166265.1 uncultured Fibrobacter sp.
GGCGGCAAGGAAGGCGCGCAAGCCGGGCTCTCGTTCGTGTTCGACAAGTCGGCCAGTTCCGACGGCAAGAACATCCCGTATGCGACCCTCAAGCTTGACCGCCCGGGCGACCTCAAGATGCCCGACGGTTCCAGCTGCAGTTACACCTCGAACGACATGAGCGTGGGCGACCTGGACGGCGACGGGGAACTCGAACTTGTCGTAAAGTGGGACCCGAGCAACCAGAAGGACAACTCGCAGAGCGGCTACACGGGAAACGTGTACATCGACGGCTACAAGATGAACGGCAAAAAGCTGTGGCGCATCGACCTGGGCAAGAACATCCGCGCGGGCGCCCACTACACGCAGTTCATGGTCTACGACCTGGACGGCGACGGCATTGCCGAAGTCGCCATGAAAACTAGCGACGGCACTGTCGACGGTACAGGCAAGGTCATCGGCGACAAGAGCAAGGATTACCGCACAAAGACCGGCACCATCATGAGCGGGAACGAGTTCCTGACCGTGTTCAACGGCAAGACGGGCGCCGCCATCACGACCATCGACTACATGCCGGGCCGTAATGTTACCAAGAACTGGGGCGACACCTACGGCAACCGCAGCGAACGCATGCTCGCGGCCATCGCCTACCTCGACGGCGTACACCCGAGCCTCGTGATGATGCGCGGCTACTACACCTACGCCTATGCGGTCGCCTACGATTTCGACGGCAAGCAACTCAAGCAGCGCTGGTACCACAAATCCGAAACGAGGGGCAAGGGCATCTTTGGCGAAGGCAACCACAACGTTTCCGTGGGCGACATCAACGGCGACGGCAAGGACGAAATCGTGTTCGGTTCCGCGGCGCTCAAGTCCGACGGCACGCTCCTTTACCGCACAGGGCTCGGACACGGCGACGCGCTCCACCTTTCGGACATGGACCCCGACCGCCCGGGCCTTGAATCGTGGGATGTTCACGAAGAAAAGTCCGCCGCCTACACCGACGACTTCCGCGGCCCCGACGGCAAGATCATCTGGGGCACCAAGCAGCCGAACCCGGGCGTCGACAACGGCCGAGGCCTTGCCGCAGACATCGACGCGGATCACCGCGGATTCGAGATGTGGAGCAGCGCGGGCGACGGCGTGAAGAACGTGAAGGGCCAGAAGATTTCGGGCAGCAAGCCCTCGGTGAACTTCCGCATCTATTTCGACGGCGACCTGCAAGACGAACTACTCGACGGTTCTATAGACAAGTGGAGCACCAAGGACAAGAAGGCGAACCGCTACTTCACCTACGGCAACGTGAACAAGTCCACTACGAACAACGGAACAAAGAAGAACCCGAGCCTCGTAGCCGATTTGTTCGGCGACTGGCGCGAAGAACTTATCCTGCGTTCGGGCAGCGACGCCTTCATGATTACGATTTTCGGCACTCCGGTCACGACGGATTACCGCGTGTACACCCTGATGCACGACCCGCATTACCGCGTGAGCATTGCCTGGCAGAACGTGGCCTACAACCAGCCGCCGCACCTGGGCTACTACCTGCCCGATGCGGTGAAGAACCTGAAGCAGCCTTCCATTTACCTCGCAGGTGACGGTACTACCCCCGTGGTTGTTGACCCGGTGATTGTCGACCCCGTCGTTCCCGAAATCAAGCACGACATGACGAAGGAATCGTTCGTGGATGCATCCGCCCCGGCAGAAGGTAAAGGCACCTTCGAAGACACGAACGAAGGCTGGAAAGAGAAGGGCTACTACAACTTCGACAACGATGAGGCGAGTTTTGCCACCTGGAAAGTGACCGCAAAGGAAGACGCGAAGACGACCGTCTCCATCGTGTTTGCAAACGGCGGGAACGATGCCCGCGACATGAACCTGTCCGTAAACGGCGGCGAAGCGGTCAGCGTAAGCCTGCCTTCTACCGGCAGCTGGACCACCTGGCAAGAAGTCCAGGTTCCCGTGAACATCGTGAAGGGAGAGAATACGCTCAAGCTCTCCTCCACCACGGAGAACGGCGGCCCGAACGTGGACGGTTTCTACTTCGGGGTGCCGGGCGTGACGCTTTCCTCTGCGGAAGGCACAACCGCCCTTGCGACTGGTGTGCAAAAGCTTGCCCGTGGCGGATATGCCGAAATCGAGATTTACAACATGAGCGGCCGCATCGTGGGGACCATCGCGAAATTTGTCGCCGCAGGTGAGAGCGCCGTGGACCTCTCGCAGGAACCGCTCCCGAAGGGGAGTTACCTCGTGCGAGTAAAAATCGACGGCAAGTACATCTCCAAGGGCATTTTTAAGAAATAGACCCCCCATAAACTCCCCGCCTAGCGCCCTTTCTCGGAAGGGCGTTAGGCGGCTTTTTACCGTTAACGGATTTCACAAAAAGGGATTGGTTTAAAATGAACGGATTTTATTCAAAGATTTGGCAAAGCCTCGTGGCAATTTCCATGGTCATTGCCCCGGCAGCCGTATGGGCGAAAGTAACCATCTACATGTGCGGCGATTCCACCATGCAGGACTGGAACGCAGGCTATTACCCCAAACAGGGCATCGGCCAGAATTTCGGATACTTCTTCGATTCCGGGCTCGCGACCGTCAAAAACTACGGTGCGGGCGGTACCGCCGCAGAAACTTATTACAACGGCGGGAAATGGACACCAGTCAAGAACACCCTCCAGAAAGGCGACTACGTATTCATCAAGTTCGGCATCAACGACCGCAACTACAGTTCCGAAGCCGGTTACCGCACCTACATGACCAAGATGATCAACGAGGCGAAGGCCAAGGGAGCCTACCCCATCATCGTGAATCCGGTACGCCGCAGCGATTTCCGCGGAACAAAGCAGGATTCAATTTACGAATCCTACCACAACTACCCGATTATCGCACGCGAACTTTCGAAAACGCTCAACACGCCCATCATCGACATGGACACCCTGAGCCGCAACTACCTGCTTTCCGTAGGCCAGTTCTACGCCCACCATTACCTGAACGTGGTGCTCGACAAGGGCGAATACAGTAACTACGCGAACGGGAACAACGACAACCTTCATTTCCAGCAGAACGGAGCCATCGCTTTCGGGCGCATCATTACCGAACAGTTGCGCGTACACCCGGACGCTCAGGTAAAAAAACTCGCCGACTACTTGGCGCCCATGTACAAGGTAGACGTGAAAGTCAGCCCCGCAGGTTCCGACCAGGCGACGACTATCAGCTCCTATTATCCCAAGGGCATGACGGTGACGCTCAAGACTACACCAAAATCCGGCAAGAAATTTCTTGGCTGGTATGACGGCAACGGCAAAAAGGTGAGCGGGAACGCGAACGCCTCGGTAAAATCAGACAAGATATACACCTTCGTCATGGGTTCCGCCAGCACGCAATACACCGCTGTTTACGAAGGCGGCACCGCAGAAAAATACACCGGTGACGGCAAGGCGCTCACGGCATTCCCGACAGGAACTCCGAAAAAACTTTCCGACGTAACATACTCCGTAGACACTACCGCGAAAGACACCGTCCAAGAAGAAGAAAAGCATATAAGCCTAGACATCAAGAACTTTATCGACGCCGCTAATCCCGACACAGGAAGCGGCGCCACCGAGGCAAACCACGAAGGCTATACAGGCAACGGTTTCTTCAATTTCGAAAACGCGCTGAATTCTACCGCCGAATACAAGATGAAGTTTCCCTCTGCAGGCTACGTGACTATGGGAATCCGCTATTCCTTTGCCGGCACCGAAGAGCGCTCGCTGAACGTGTACCTCGACCACGATTATATCGTGAAGTTCAAGCCCACGGCAGATTGGGACACCTGGGATACCGCCTACGTGGATCTAGACCTCATCAACGGCGAAGGAATCCTCAAGTTCATTTCCATGACCGAAAAAGGAGGGCCGAACATAGATGCTTTTGGATTCAGCGTTGACGATGTGGAACGAATCGTTCCCGAAGTCGAGACAACATCCCTGAAAGGCAACATTCTTTCTGTCGCGAAAAACGAAAACACAAGGATAGATGTTTTCGACATGTCGGGCCGTCTGGTCGCCCGCAAGCTCTCCGGCAGCGACAACATAGACCTGTCCGACATCGTCCAGGCAAGCGGCATCTACCGCATCATCGTCCGCAACGGGAAACACAAATTTAGCACCACCTGGGCCAACGTAAAATAAGGAGCCAGCATGAAGAACTTTTTCAAATACGCCATCGTGGCCGGCCTGTTTACAAGCCTTGCCGTGAGCGACACCACATCCTTCACCATCCATGTCATCGGCGATTCTACGGTCTGCAACTACAAGGATTCCGCATACCCGCAAAAAGGCTGGGGCCAGGTACTGAACAACTTCTTTGACGCTTCCCGCGTGAAGGTAAACAACGTGGCTATTGGCGGGCGCAGTTCCAAGAGTTTCATCGTTGACGGGCGTCTAAAAAGCCTTGAGCCCAACATCCAGAAAGGGGATTTCGTATTCGTGCAGTTCGGGCATAACGACCGCACCGCAAACAAGCCGGAACGCTACGTCCCCCAGGATTCCTTCCCGTATTACATGAAGCAGTACATCACGACGGCGCAAAAGCGCGGGGCAACCCCGGTGTTGGTTTCAACCGTCACCATGAGCGGTTCGCGCAACGTATTTTCTACCGGCAGCAACAACTACGATTCCCGCGGCATGATGCTTAAACTTGCGAAGGATTACAAGATTCCCTTCGTAGACCTGAACATGAAATCCTACAATACCTATAACAATACATACAAAGGAATGATGGATTCGTATGTCAAGAAATTCCTTTACATGCAACTGGACGCAGGACTATACCCCAACTACCCCAACGGCAGTAACGACGGGAATACGCACTTCCAGGAAATGGGTTCCATGGGCCACGGCACCATGATTGCAGAAGAACTGGAAAGGGGCGTAAACGACACCTTCCTTTCGCCCGAATCGAAGGCAGAACTCACAAAGCTCGTTTCGGCGTTACGCCCCCGCTACAAGGTGACCGTAAAGGCGAACATTGCGACTAAGGGCGCTATCACGCAGGACCAGAGTTTCCCGGGAGGTTCCCCCATGACCCTTCGGGTGGCACCCGCAAGCGGCGAGACCTTTGAATACTGGGCAGACGAGAACTGCAAGAAAATTTCGTCCAACAAGCTCTACTACGGTTTCAAGACGCCCAACCACAATACGACCTACACCGCCATGTTCAAGGGCGGCGCCGCCTGTGTCGCAAGTTCAACTACCGAAAACGAAAGTTCCAGCTCTGTAGTGCCAGCATCTTCCAGTTCCGAATTCCCGCAATCCAGTTCCGCCATCGTAGAATGCTCCAACCTCAAGGGAATCAAGGCCTGGCCTTCACCCATCGACATGGCAAACCCGGACAAGGGAGACGGCACCACCGACACGAACCACGAAGGCTACGTGGGCAAGGGATTCTTCAACCTTACCAACGACATTTCCAGCACAGCTACGTACAAGCTCACTTCCGACAGGTCAGCCACCAACGCACGGGTTATGGTGCGCTACGCTTTTGACGGGACCGAAAACCGCGACATGAAAATCAAGATCGATGCAGTCACCTACGATATAAAGCTCCCGCCTACCGGTGGCTGGGATATCTGGGACACCGCCTATGTGGAAGACGTTTGGCTCGACGCAGTAGATTTTGACATGGTCCTCTATTCCACAACAAATAACGGAGGCCCCAACGTTGACATGGTATCCTTTACCAACGAGGCCGTACACCGGGTCGGATGCCCCGTCGCCGAAGTACTCAAGGACTCTAGCGGCACGCAGGATCCCGAAAAGGGCACCACCATCGCCGCCACCATGCAAAAGAACCAAATGGGTTTCGACCCTCGAAACCTTACATTCCGTTCCGCAGGCGGTTTGGCACGCATACAAATCATGAATGCACTCGGCAAGACAGTTCTTGACGAGACCCGCATGGTTTCGGCCGGCAACGTAACGCTCCTACAAGGAGGCGCACGACTTTCAGCCGGTCGCTACTACCTACGCATAGAACTTGACGGGAAAATCGCCATTTTTGCGCATTTTGCGGTATCGGGGAAATGAATTGAAAAAAAAATCAAATTTTTTTCTTGCAATTTAGAAAATTTTATAGTACATTTTGTAGTACAAGTATAAACGCGTGTAAAAGGGATGGTTTTATGGAACAGCAAAAACAATTAGCAGGAATAGACACTGCGATCAAGGCAGCAACGATTCTCACGGCGGTCGCAGTCCTCGGGGCGTTCGCATGGGCAGACGCCGCCGAAAACTACAAGTTCGACTTCGGCGAGGGCCCGGTTGCCGCGGGCTACACGCAAGTCAAGGCAAGCACCAAGTACAGCGACTCGCAGGGCTACGGTTTCGAAAGCGGGACGGTTTCTTCGGTAGACCGCCTGTGGGACGACGACCTCACCACGGATTTCTTGACGGCGAAGGGCGACATGGTTTTCTCGGTGGCACTCCCGCAAGGCAATTACGAGGTGACGTTCATTCTCGGTGACGGTGAGAACGAAAGTGAAACCACCGTATGGGCCGAAAACCGCAAGCTCATGCTCGACCGCGTCACCCTCGCCGGCGGCGTGTTCAGCAGGCAGACCGTTTCGCTCAGGCGCATGGAAACAAGAAGCATGGACGGCTCGGTGACCATGAGCATCAAGGACCGCGAAAAAGATTACCGCACCTGGGACAAGAAGCTCACCTTCGTCATCAGCGGCAAGGCGCCCGCCGTCGCAGGAATCGAAATCAAGCGTAACGACAACGTGACCACGCTCTGGCTCTGCGGAAACTCCACCGTGGTTGACCAGATTATGGCACCGTGGGCGGGCTGGGGCCAGATGGCCCCGGGATTTTTCAAATCCAGCCTTGCCATCGCGAACTACGCCGAATCGGGCCTTACCGCCAGCGGGTTCTACAGCATGAAGCGTCTCGCCAAGATTCTCTCCGAAGTCAAGAAGGGCGACTTCGTGACCGTGCAGTTCGCACATAACGACCAGAAGAATCAAAACGACGTGAACAACTACGAAGCGACCCTCACCAAGTACGCAAACGAAATCAAGGCGAAGGGCGCCACGCCGCTGTTCGTGACATCCACCGCAAGGCAGAACGAGACCGACCCGAAAACAGCCGTGGGCGGGCTTCCCGAACGCATGCGCGCCCTCGGCAAAAAACTCGGCGTCACCGTACTCGACCTGAACCAGCACAGCATCACGCTCGGCAAGGCGCTCGGAGGCAACAAGGAAAAAATGTACATGTACACCGCGAGCGACAAGACGCACTTCTGCGAATACGGCGCCTACGAACTCGCCCGCGCGAACATCGAAGAAATCAAGGCGAAAGTGCCTGAACTCGCCAAGCACCTGCGCGACGACCATGAGGCATTCAACTCCAGCAAGCCCGATCCGCTCGACATCCTTACACGGGCAAAGACACCCATCACCGATGGAGGCTTGATTCAGGTGGAACCGGAATCCAGCAGTTCCGAAGAGCCGGAATCTTCTTCAAGCGCAGAAATCGCCGGGCCGCAGTCTTCCGGCACAGAAGATACCGAGGGTGTCACCATCGTCGAATCCATGACGCCGCGCAATGCACTTAGCGGTCGAATCGACGGCAGCACGCTCCATCTCGAAGGCGTCGACGGCGGCGCACACGACATCAGCGTCTTCGACATGCAAGGCCACCGCATCGCGGAATTCCGCGCAGTGCAGGGGAGCGAACTCCACGTAACCCTACGGCAAGGCGCCTATCTCGTCAAGGTCTCGCAAGGCAACAGGACCCTCGGAATTTTCAAGGCCGTAAGGCGTTAACACTCTCAAAACAACACACCTCCAACAAAAGCTACCAAGCCGAGAGTCGCGGGCAAGCTTGCTTGCACATGACCGAGGCGCAGTGCTTTGAATTGACTTTGTCAATAAAAAGCTCCCTAGCCGAGAGTCGCAGGCAAGCTTGCTTGCACATGACCGAGGCGCAGAGCTTTGCATTGACCTCGCCAATGCAAAAGCACCCCGGCATTCGCCGGGGTGCCTTTGTTTGGTATCATCGATTTATCGGAAAATGCTTATCGATTTCGCCTCGCGGTAGCTGCCGGTCGTCACCTTCACGATATAGGTCGCCATAGGCAAGCCATTCATATCAAACGCAAACGTATGCGCACCTGCGTTCTGCTCACCCACCATTTCCTGGGCAATCAAGGCTCCAAAGCCTGTAAACAGGCTGATCTTGACATTGTCGCGACGCGGAAGATTGTAGCGGACTTCAATTTGACCACGACGAACAGCAAGATTCATATGCGTCGAAAGTCCTTCAAGTCCAAACATCAACGCAGTTGTCGCCTCGCCACTACCCGTTTCGTTCGTGATAGAGACGTTCACCTTGAACAGCACCGACTTTCCGTTGTACGAAAGTCCCTGCGTAAAGCTGTATTTTTCGCCGTCCTTCACGCGGTTCGGATAATGTCCAATGGAAAGTGTTCCCTTCGAAAGGTCTGCTTCGCTGAACACGTAGGCGGACTCACCCCATTCCACCACCTTGCCGTCTTTACCGAACCAGTGTCCCGGCGCAGTGGCGGTGCTGTTGGTCACCATGTTGCCGTCGCTTTCCTGGGCAAAGAAGGTCGCCTGGGAAAGAGTTGCCGCAGTAAGTCCAAGCTTTTGAGCGATTTCGTTCACATCTAATTTTGCAGAGACTTTCGCATAGTTATCGTCAATCGGAAGCGTCACCGAGATGGAATATGTCGTGGCATCGTCCAAGACAATCTTTTCGGAGCTGCTGGAAGCCACCACGCTGCTAGAACTTGCGGGAGCGACAGAGCTGCTCGATGCCACAGAACTACTGAACGCAACCGGAGCATCGCCGATTTCAGGCCAGTTGTAATCCAGTTTAAAGTCGTTGTAGTACTTGACGTTTGCAGCCCCTGCGCCACTCACGCCCGTTTCCAGTTTCAACTTATAATCGTAATGCAGCTTGCGAATTCCCGTATTGCCAGTATACTGGTAATCGGTATTCACGACCACGGCAAAAACCATCTGCGTTCCGTTTGTAGAAGAAGGCGTCTTGTCTAGACGCAGCGTTGCAGAGCCTTCGCCCGTAATGGGTTCGCTGTAGACAGGCGTACCGTCGGTCGCGCGGTAGCACAGCAAGAAATTCATGTTCTTGTTGTTGGAATTTGCACCGTTCGGGTAGAAGCTCACCGTCACTTCCTTTGCGCCGCTTTGCACTTTCAGCGGCACCACGTTCGAGCCAGACCAACCCGGAGTTGTTTCCTGATTCGGAACAAGGTAGCCGTTGCTTTCCGTCACCGTCTGGTAGGGCGTCATGGTCCAGGTGTAGCTTTTCCTGTTATTGTCCCACATGTCCTGTTCCCAGTAGGTGTCGCTTCCAAAATGCTGGTTCAGCAAATTCTTGATTTCGCCGGACCATTTTTTCATGTCAAGCATCGCAAGCCTTGCGCGGAATTCGGTAATGAGCCTGCGCACGCCCGCATCGCCAAGGCCCTTGTCGAGGCCGTAGGTTTCGAGCAGGTATTTGGTCTTGCCGTAAGCGTTTCCGTAAATCCAGCGCACCGCACCCGTTCCAATCCATGTGCCGATAAACGTCGGGAAGATGTTGCTATACTGCGAGCCCCCCAGCAGGTAACGCTGATTTTTACCGGTCACGCCACCGTCATCGGCACCGCCGCCGGGGCCACCGAAGGTACCGTCGATGAGCCAGCCCGAATAGCATTCAATCGGCATAAATGGCGCAATGACCGTCGCCGCATTCAAAAATCCCATACCGCTGTATACACCATCGCGGTGGCTGAACATATCCTGCTGAATCCAGGTGTTGCCCGCTTCCTGGAACCAGTGTGCATCCTTTGCGCCGGGGTATCCATTCGTCATCGAGTGGATTCCCTCGTGAATCATCGCATCCATCTGCGCCACACGATCACGGTAAGGGCAACTCGTATTGAAACTGTACAGCGGATAGAACGAAGCGGCCACGGCCGTGTAGCCAGCCACCCATGTTTGCCAACCACCCGTGGTATCGTCCTTCGCACCACCGGCACACGTACCCGAGCCGTAGTAATAAACGGCGCTGTACTGGCCGTCCTGCGCCTGGGCATCCGGCGCCCATCCCATCTCATTGTACAGGTACTCGAAATCGGTATCGTACTTCTTGAGGATCGAATCAATCGTCACGTCGGTAATGCGGCTGTCGCGATCCTTGCCCCAATAAAACGCCCACCACTTACCGGCCTTCTTTCCGGTAACGCCCGAACAATTGTTATTGAACTTGGTCGGCGGCTGGATATCGCCCAGATTAGACTTCGTGTCGTAATCCAGGTCGCTGCGGTAACCGGGCCATGTGTAAGCATCACCCGACGCCGCGTATGAGTGAACACCTAGGGCAGCCGACAAAACGGCGCCCGGAATCAATCCCAAACAACTTTTTCGCATAACACACTCCAACTTTATGCGAAAATAAAAATACTCCCTTTTGTGCCAGGGAGTACCAAAACTTTCATTTACGTGTTGTCTGTGGACAACGGGCTTCGTCGCAATTACTTTTCACCTTATTTAATCATAACCACAGGCCAGTAGTTTTCGGGGCGTTGGTTCAAGTAAGCGAGACGAGTCCAAGAATCGTCGCGATAGCAGCCACCGAGCATCAGTTCATCAATCGTGCCCGTAAAACCGCCGACCTTAAAATCCTCTAAATCACGCGCACCCGTCCAGGCGATTTGTTCCGGCTCCGTTTCAATCTTGCGGTCGTTCACGTAGAAATTGGACTGCGAAGTCGTGTGGCGGCTGAAGGCAACATAGACCCACTCGCCCGCCTTAATATCAGACGTTCCAGACACCCAGGCGTATTTTATTGAATCGGAACTTGAATCAGGAACCCAGAGGTCCACAACAAAGCCTTTCTCCGGAACGTAGCGGAGTGCATATTCCTTCGACTTTTCAAAAATCGTCTGTTCTTCATCTATCGCATCAAGCTTCACCCAGACGGAGAAGCAGAAATATCCGCTACCGTCAAAATTCAGGTTCACCTTGTGTGTATCGTCGGGTTCCGCAGAATCCTTGACATAAAATCCACCTGCGGTATCCAGCTTTACACCTCCACCCACGACACCACCGACCATAGCATCCAAGCCAACGGAGCCAAGGACACGCCCGTCAAAGTAACCATACTCGGAATCATCGTTCATGGGAGAAAGCGGATTTCCGAAATGCCACACCAGCGAGTAACTGCGGTTCGTCGCAAAGATATCGTTTGCATAAGCAGAGCCGTTTTCCGTATCAAGGGGAGCATTATAAAGAATCTCCAGGGAATCCGTCACGTTCAGCGAATCCACCTTCACCCAAAGAATCGGCGTTTCCTGCTCAGTATCATAATCGGAAATTTTGATGGGGAGTTTCTTGCTGCGGGTCCCATCTTTTGAAACGCGAACGACATCCCAGCGGCCGTTTGCCGAGCAGCGCTGCAAATCGGAATCGCAACTTTCAGCCAGGCGGAGCGCAATCGGAATATCCGTTACGACAGAGGTCAAAGTATCTACGCCCTTCGGGAGCGCAAGCGGCGCCATGAAGGTATAAGAGACCGTATCTAGCGGGGTTTCGACACAAACCGTATCCAGCTTCGAATTGCAATCATCATCTTCTTGGATCTTTTGTACCAGGAACACGGTATCCGCGGACTTGACCGAAATATTTTCATATTTAACGGTGTCGCCTTCCAAGTAAATACGCAGGTTCATCGTATCTACAGGCAAGCTATCCGTAAAGACCTTGTGTTCGCGAACTGTCGCCTCGCGCAAAATGGTCGTCCCAAGCACCGTCACCACAGCAGAGGTTCCATCCGCGATAGAATCGCCCACGTAAAGAACGGCTGAACCCGGCGCACGCAGCGTATCGTTCACGGCAACGGAATCATCCTCCGTCACCTTCACGCCCTGCACCAAGAGCCGCCTTCCCGATTTTTCGTGATAAGCCTCGATAGCGTAAGTTCCATTAGGCACGGAATCCAGGCGGTAATAGCCGTCTTTGTCGGTTTCGGTAGAATACGCCGCAGGGAGAGCCGCACCTGTTGTGGCATCGTAGCCCTCGGGCACGCACTGGACTTTCGTACGCGCCGCTGGTTGCCCATTATCGAACACCAAAATGCCCGCGAGTTCAGGAGAACCCGTTTCGGCGCTATTGCCCGCCACATGGCTATCGGATGAACACGCCGCAAGCAAGGCAAGACCGGGTCCCACCGCAAAAACAGCAAAAACAGGGGCCAAGGCATGGCTCCACATACGGCCCAAAACAGACCACACCTTGCGACTTTTTTCAACACTCATCACCACTAATATAAATATAGATTTGCAAAAACGAATCCAAAATAGTGCAAAAAATTACCCGTTGTTTCTGGACAACGCCCAAAAAAGCAAAAAAACGGCATTTTTCGTGTTCCCATCCGCCACTTTTTATATACATTCAGGGTATGGCACCGCAAGCACTGAGACTATCCGAGATAACGATTTCAAATCTGCGCTCTATCCAGAGGCAGACGTTTCCGCTCAGTAGCTTTACGGCCCTTATCGGCTACAACAACGCCGGTAAGACGAATATCCTAATGGGCATTCGCTGGCTATTGTCCAATTTTTCGTTCGACATTTCGTACTTTGACGACCCGAACCGCCCCGTAGAAGTCATCGGCGTCTTTGACGGTATTTCGGAGCAGGTGCTCGGCCGCTTGGGCGAAGAACGTGCCGCTGCGGTGCGCCCCTACTTGCAGAATACGCCGCAGGGTCCGGGCAGACTACGCGTCAAGAAGGTGCAGCGCATTCCCGGCGAAAACCCCGATGGGCTCGATGTGCTGGTCTTTGTGCCGAGCAACCACCGCAAGGGCGACAAGCGCGAATGGGTCAGGCCCAGCGAAGAATTCAAGAAGGCCTACCACCGCATGTTCCCCGAATCCATTGCCATTTGGGACTTTGAAGGGAACCAGGCGTTCACCAAGCTTCTACATGAAATTTTCAAGCCGCTTGAGCGCCGCTTCGGAAGCGAAATCAACACGCTCTTGAACAAGTTCTGCGACCTGCTCTCGCCCGACAGCGAAAACCGCGCCGCCGAAATCGGGGCGTTCGACCGCGAAGTCAACGAAAAGCTTTCGCCGCTGTTCCCGAGCGTAAAAGTTGAGCTCGACATTCCCATGCCGACCCTCGAGACATTCCTCAAGAAGGCGAGCCTCAAGGTTATCGACGAAGACGACGGTTTCGAACGCGACATCAGCCGCATGGGCGAAGGCAGCAAGCGCGCTATCCAGATGGCCCTAGTGCGTTACCTCGCCGACGTAAAAAAGCACCACCATAACCATTACCTGAGCCGAACGCTGCTGCTCATCGATTCACCGGAACTTTACCTGCACCCGCAGGCGGTGGAACTTGTGCGCGTCGCCCTCAAGAACCTTTCGAACGAAGGCTACCAGGTGGTATTCGCGACGCACAGCGCCCAGATGGTCACCAGCGAAGACGTCAGCACCTCGCTCCTTATCCGCAAGAACAAGGCCCGCGGAACCTTTATGCGCAAGCGAATGGAAGACGCCGTGCACCAGGTGGTGCAAGACGCCCCGAGCCAACTGCAGATGCTTTTCAGCCTATCGAACAGCAACGAACTCCTTTTCGCCGACTACGTGCTTTTGACGGAAGGCAAGACGGAGTGGCGCGTACTCCCCGCCCTTTTCGAGCGCATCACGGGGCAGTCTTTCGCCTTGATTAAATGCGCCCTCGTAAGGCAGGGCGGCGTAAGCAACACGCGCAAGAGCATGCAGGTGCTGAGTGCCATGGACATGCCCGTGCGAGCCATCGTCGATTTGGACTACGCCTTTACCACCGCCACCCGCGACGGATTCCTAGAGGCAAACGATCCCGACATCAAGTACTGCCGCGACCTGTTCCGCGAACTCGCCTTTCACAACCACTTGCGCCTGGTGAACGGGCTCCCCGTCAACAAACACAGCAACATCAACGCCTCGACGGCATACGCCATGATGGCCTCGATGGAAGAAGCGCAGCAACCCATCCGTAGCATTCACGCGAAACTCCGCAGCCAGGGAATCTGGGTGTGGACACACGGCGCTATCGAAGAGCACCTAGGCCTTGAAGCCAAGAACGAAAACGCCTGGAGCAGGTTCATCGAACGCTGCAAGTCTCCGAACTTTATAAAAACGCTCCCCGACTACGCAAGCATCGAGGAGCTGTGCAAATGGATTATCGAAGGCAGCCGCGGGAATTAATATGTTCCCAGAAGGGAACGTACCTTCTCCATCATAGCCTTAGACTTAACACGAGCCTTTTCCTTACCGTAGGCAAGGATCTTGTCGATTTCTTCGGTGTGGTCCAGCAAGTAGAAGTACTTTTCGCGAGCAGCGCCCAGGTGTTCTTCGAGCACGTTCTGCAGTTCCTGCTTTGCGTGGCCCCAGCCCATGCCACCGGCGCGGTAGCGAGCAGCCAGAGCTTCAGTCTGTTCCGGCGTTGCAAACAGCTTGTACAGCTTGAACACGTTGCAAGTATCCGGATCCTTGGGTTCTTCGATACCCTGGGAGTTCGTCACGATCTTGCCAATCTTCTTCTTCAAGGCCTTGCTTTCGAGGAAGATGTCGATGACGTTATCGTAGGACTTGCTCATCTTGCGACCGTCGAGGCCCGGGATAATACCTGTGGTTTCCTGGAACACCGGTTCAGGAATCGTGAACACGTCTTCGCCAAAATGCTTATTGAACTTGATGGCGATATCGCGGGCAAATTCAACGTGCTGCTTCTGGTCCTTGCCAACCGGCACGATATCTGCACCGAACATCAGGATGTCGGCATCCATCAGGCACGGGTAGCAATAGAGGCCCATGTTCACGTTGGCATCCGGATCTTCGCCAGCGGCTTCGTTCTTCGCGACCTTGTCCTTGTAGGCGTGAGCGCGGTTCATGAAACCCTTCGGCGTAAAGCAGCTAAGCGCCCAGCTGAGTTCAAAAATCTCAGGAATGTCGCTCTGCTTGTAGAACAGGCCTTCTTCCGGGTTCAGGCCAAGGGCAAGCCAGGTCGCCGCAATCTTGTAGATGTTCGCGCGCATCTCGGCACCGTTCTGCACGGTAGTGAGAGCGTGGTAGTCCGCAATGAAGTAGACCGTATCGTAGGTCTTCGAAAGTTCAAGAGCGGGGCGGATTGCACCGAGATAGTTACCCAGGTGAGGTGTGCCGGTGGGCTTGATGCCCGTGAGAGAAATTTTTTTCGTGGCCATAGAATTGAAGGGTTAATGATTAGAATCTTTTAACAGTTTATCGAAATACACAATCGTCTTTTCGAGGCCCTGGCGCAAGGGAATCGTCGGTTCCCAACCGAGGGCGGATTTTGCAAGATCGATGTTCGGACGACGCATCTTCGGATCGTCACCGGGCAGCGGCTTGTACACAATCTTGCTCTTGGAACTCGTGAGTTCAAGAACTTCTTTAGCAAGTTCAAGCATCGTGAATTCGCCGGGGTTTCCGATATTCACCGGTCCAATAATCTTGTCCTGGTTCATCATGCGGACAAAACCTTCGATGAGGTCGTCCACGTAGCAGAAACTGCGCGTCTGGCTGCCGTCACCGTAAATGGTGATATCTTCGCCCTTGAGCGCCTGCACAATGAAGTTGCTCACCACGCGGCCGTCGTTCATGAGCATACGCGGTCCGTAGGTGTTAAAAATTCGAACGATGCGGATGTCCACATTGTTCTGGCGATGGTAATCCATGAACAAGGTCTCGGCGACACGCTTGCCTTCATCATAGCAACTGCGGATGCCGATGGGGTTCACGTTTCCCCAGTAGTCTTCGGTCTGCGGATGCACGGCAGGGTCACCGTAGACTTCGCTGGTGCTTGCCTGCAAGATGCGGGCCTTTACACGCTTTGCCATACCGAGCATATTGATGGCACCCATCACGCTCGTCTTGATGGTCTTCACCGGATTGAACTGGTAATGGATGGGGCTTGCAGGGCACGCCAAGTTAAAGATGCGGTCCACTTCCAAAAGAATCGGCTCCGTCACGTCATGGCGAATGAGTTCGAAGCGGCGGTTGTCGCGCAAGTGGTCGACATTCACCAGGCGCCCTGTAAAATAGTTGTCGAGGCAAATCACCTCGTGCCCGTCATTCAGCAGACGTTCACACAAGTGACTTCCCAGAAAACCCGCACCACCAGTAACTAGACAACGCATATTAAGCTCCAATTATTCGAGCATAATATAGCTATTTAACAATCTGGTTCTTACCGTGTTTCTTGCCCCAATACAGTTTTTCGTCTGCCTGACGGAGGTATTCCTCGTAGTCAGCAATACTTTCGCCCGTGCAAAGGCCAATAGTCGCCGTAATGGCAACCCGAGTTCCCTTGTGATAAATTTCCTGTTCCGAAAGATTCGTCCGGAACGTTTCCAAGACCTCCAATGCGCGGGAATTTTCCACCTGCGGCAGATAAAGCACAAATTCTTCGCCACCCCAGCGAACCGCCACAGCATCCTGGGGAAGGCAAGACTCAATGCACTTGCTTACCGCCGCCAAGACTCTATCGCCGGTTTCATGACCATAAGTGTCATTAATTTTCTTGAAGTCATCCACATCCAGCATCGCGACAGAGAAAGACGTTTCCTTTTCGTCCTTGCTACGCTTCATGATGCTTTCAAAGAACCGGCGGTTATAAAGGCCTGTCAGCATATCATGATTGCTGCTGTAGTCCAGTTTTTCGCGAGTCGTTCTCAGCTCCACCAAATAAAGGTTGGTTAAATAGAACAGCGAGAACAGCGTAATGATCAAGTTCAAGACTTTCACAAAAGAGCTGTGATGCAGAACCAAATCCATCAGTTCTGGATAAAGGGAATAATTAAAAACGGAAATCAAGCTAATTGCAACCGCAAGCGCAGCACCAATAAGCTGATATATGTGCTTTTTCCTGTTGGAATAAGGCAACATAAAGAAAATCACCGCCACCATGCCAATGACAAAAGTCAAGGTACCAAAATGACCGCCCGAAATCAATTCCGTCATAGCGGAGAAAAAAATGATTTCGAAGTAGGCGAAGGAAATTCTGAGATTTTCATCCTTAAAAATTGTCAAGAAAACAACGTATATCACAGAACTAATGGCATTCAGGACCACCAACGGGAAAAGTCCAAACTTCCAGAACAGGAACACATTAAAAATGTGAACGCACAGGCACATAATTAAGAAAATTAAGGTCCTATGCTCCGAGAGCGTTTCAAGAAATTTTTTCGGCATTTATTTTCCCCTTCTTACTTGAGAAATATTATTCTTCCTCGGTGTCCCGCGCCTCCTCGCTGTAAGCAGCCGCAGCAGTTCCGTTCAAGGCTACCAGACGTATTCCTCGCAGCGTCAAGAACGGATCATACTTGTCAATCAAGGACGTCCTGCGAGCAATCGTTTTTCCCCAACCGCCGGTCGCATACACAGGCATATCGTCGCAGGCCATTTCCTTCTTGATTTTGCCAATCAGAAATTCCAACTGGGCAAGGAATCCGTACAGAAGACCTGCGCGGATAGCGTCATCGGTATTGTCTGCCACCACGGCCTCTGGCCATTCGATAGTCACGGGTAAAAGGCGCGCGGCCTTTTCCGTCAAAGCATCCAGGCTCGCGTTAATGCCGGGAATAATCACGCCACCTGCAAAGGCGCCATCCTTCATGACGTCGAAAGTGGTAGCGGTCCCCATATCTACGACAATCGCATTCTTGAACCCCGCATCGCGCATGGCAATCACATTGCACAAGCGGTCGGCACCGGCCATCGACGGGTTCTGGTAATTAATCTGCAAGCCCATGCAGTTCTTGGAATTCACCACCTGCACCCGCTTTTTCAGCAAGGAATCCAGAGCCTTGATCCAGGGACGTTCCAAAGCGGGCACCACGGTAGAAAGTCCCACATGGGTAATCTCCTCGGATTTGATCTTGGAGAACCTCAAGAGACCGCCCACCTTGTTCATCACTTCGTCAGAGGTGGTTTCTTTGCGGGTGGTCAGGCGCCAATAATCAACCACCTTGGTATCCTTGAAAATACCAATCACCGTGTGGGAGTTGCCCACGTCGACCACAAAAGAAATCGTATTCACCGTATCAACCGTCTTTTTCAAGTCCTTTTTCACATCAACAATAATAGAAAAAGATGTTTTTTTTCAAGTTTCCCTAATTAACAAAAAGACATTATTCCGCAATATACGTGCATAAAAATTTTGACAAAACAGCCAATTGAAACTATATATACTTAGAGGGTATCATAAACATAAAGTTTCAACGGTACAGACATGGACGAAGAAAATTGGGTAGAATTTTCAAACATCATCAAGATGGATGACGAAAACATCGAAAAGTTCAAGAAGCTCTATGGCGAAGGAGAACGTTTTTTCATTGCTAATACAACGCTTTGTGAAACAATGATTTCTTTTTCGCAGATTATTCCGGAGGTTCAAAAGAACGAGTCAGACAAGGAATGGTTCGATAATTCTCGACAAGATGCGTCGAATTTTTTTGGAGCAGAGAACTCTGAACTGATAGGCAAAACCCTTGCGAAGTGGCGAATTGACCATTGGGGATCTTGTAGCGATTTACTGTATGATGATGGACCGCACTTACAGACTTTAGAGGGGTTGTTAAAGGGGGAATATGTATTTTTCACAAGGTGTAGGCCTCCCATTAAAGTCTATGAAAAAATGGCTACCGACGGACTGGTATTTGAAGCGGAATGGTGGTCTAGAGCCAGTGACGAATGGGCGATTGGAAAAGGTCAAGTTAAAGAAGGCCGTTTTCTGTACGACATCGGCCCGATGACTGGTTCTGAAAAAATGTCTTTGGAATTAGTGGCGCATGAATTCTTAGAGCCGGAAGAAAGTTCAGATGATAGACCTACAATTGTTGTGAAAAGTCGAGAACACCTTGATCAGCTGATTCAGTGTGTTCAAGAATATCTCAAAACTGAATTGTATTTGCAGGGAACATTTGGTCTTATTAGAGAAATTTTAGGAAACACTATTGTCCTAGATAATGTTCTAGACTTGAATTTTATTGATGTTTCCAGTGTAACCGACTTGAGCGATCTTTTTGCAAATTTTGACGTTTCCCCATGCCCTGAAAAGGGATGGTTCTGTAAAATCAGATTGGATATCAGCAAATGGAATGTGTCTAGTGAAACTAAGATGACACACTTGTTTGATAACGATCGAGTAGATTTAGGAGACTTTCGCAAATGGGATACTTCTAGAGCTAATAAGGTCTGGGATGACATTGAATCGTATTACAATTTTGGATTTAACATCATCCTTAATTTCAAGGACAAACATTCGTTAAAGACTAGCTTTGATGCTAATGACGAAGATTTTCTAGACGAATTGAGCCTCCATAACATTCCTTCTTCAGATTCTTATTACCGAAATGGTAAGCTCGTTTACGATTCGCAACCAGAGGATTCGTCCGAAGATTCTAAAACAGCACCAGCCGATGATGGAGCGGAAGATGACCTTCCTTTTTAAGTTATCAACCGTATAAACCTTGCATGTGTGAAAATAAAAATGGCAGAACAACCCAAAGATATGGCTACAGTCGTCGTAACAGAGAAAAAACAGCTCTTGGATTTGATTAAAGAGACTATGGCTCTTTATGGTCCTGAATGCGACCTGAATTTCATTGATGTTTCCCAAATAACGGACATGTCCGAATTGTTCAAAGGATCCGAGTTCAACGGAGACATCAGTAAATGGAATGTGTCCAAAGCGACTAATATGGAGAGCATGTTCGAGGAATCTAAGTTTAATGGGGACATTAGTGCTTGGGATGTATCGAATGTGACGAATATGAATTGTATATTCGGAGTTTCCGAATTCTGTAGCGATATTAGTCAGTGGAATGTTTCGAACGTGGCAAATATGGGCTGCATGTTCCTTCGTTCCAAATTCAACGGCGATATCAGCAAATGGAACGTATCCAATGTGACAGATATGAATCGTATGTTCTGGGGTTCCGAATTCCGTGGCGATATCAGCAAATGGAATGTTTCAAACGTAACAGACATGAGTTATATGTTCTGTGAATCCATATTCACTAGTGATATCAGTAAATGGAATGTTTCCAATGTGGCTGATATGAATCGTATGTTTTGTCTTTCCAAATTCAACGGCGATATTAGCAAATGGAACGTATCCAATGTGACAGATATGGATACTATGTTCTGGGGTTCCGAATTCTGTGGCGATATCAGCAAATGGGACGTGTCGAACGTAACTAATATGAGTTGGATGTTCATGAATTCCATATTCACAGGCGACATCAGTCAGTGGAATGTATCGAATGTGACGAATATGAGTTGTATGTTCGGGAAATCCATATTCTCTGGCAATATCAGCAAGTGGAATGTTTCGAATGTGACGAATATGAGCGGTATGTTCCACTATTCCAAATTCAATGGCGACATCAGCCAGTGGAATGTTTCAAACGTAACGAATATGAGTGATATGTTTTTAACTTCCGAATTCTGTGGCGACATCAGTCAGTGGAATGTTTCGAATGTAATGAATATGAGCAACATGTTCAAGCAATCCAAATTCAATGGCGACATCAGTCAATGGGATGTGTTGAACGTAACAGATATGAGTGGAATGTTCAGTGATTCCTTATTTACTGGCGATATCAGCAAATGGGATGTTTCTAATGTAACGAATATGAGTAACATGTTTGAGAGAAAGATGTTCACGCGGCAATCCTTATTCAATGGAGACATTAGTGCTTGGGATGTGTCGAATGTGACGAATATGAGTTGTATGTTCAATGGGGCTCATTTCAACGGAGATATAAGCCGATGGAACGTTTCTAATGTGACGAACATGAGTGATATGTTCAGCGGATCCAAATTCAATGGCGACATCAGTCAGTGGAATGTTTCTAATGTGACAAATATGAGTAAAATGTTCGAACAATCCAAATTCAACGGAGACATTAGTGCTTGGGATGTGTCGAATGTGACAAATATGAGTTATATGTTCGCTCGTTCCGAATTCCGTGGCGACATCAGTCAGTGGAATGTTTCGAATGTGACGACTATGAGTGGAATGTTCAGCGAAGCCCTTTTCGATGGCGATATCAGCAAATGGGAGGTGTCGAACGTAACTAACATGAGTGATATGTTCAGAGAATCCGAATTCAATGGCGATATTAGCAAATGGAATGTGTCGAACGTAACTAATATGTATTGTATGTTCTATTGTATGTTCGGCGAATCCAAATTCAATGGCGATATTAGCCAATGGGACGTTTCTAACGTGACAAATATGGAGTCGATGTTTCAAGGAAGCGCTTTGGAATCTTCAAAAAAAATTCCGTTGTGGTATTCGCCTAAGAAGAAGGGGAAATAATGGAAAAGATTACCGCTAGGGACAAGAACCATTTGCGAGAGCTTATTGATCAAGCGATTGACAATAAGCACATGTATTGCAACCTGAATTTCATCGATGTGTCGCAGGTGACAGACATGAGTGGGCTTTTCTCGGGCTCCTATTTCAAGGGGGACATAAGCCGCTGGGATGTGTCGAATGTTACAAATATGAGAGGAATGTTCCACCGCGCAAGTTTTAACGGCGATATAAGCCGGTGGAACGTTTCCAATGTGACAGATATGAACGGAATGTTCAGCGAAGCCCTTTTCGATGGCGATATAAGCCGTTGGAATGTTTCGAATGTAACGAATATGAGCGGCATGTTCAGTTGCGCAAGTTTTAACGGTGATATAAGCCGGTGGAACGTTTCAAAAGTGAAAGACATGAGTTACATGTTTTGTGGATACGGGCATGAAACGACAAAGTTTCCGTTTGACGGTGACATAAGTCGATGGGATGTTTCTAACGTAACAAATATGACCGGCATGTTCAGCTTTTCGAAATTCAACGGAAACATCAGTAAATGGAATGTTTCCAATGTGCAATTTATGAAAGCGATGTTCGCCTGTTCTTCTTTCAGGGGTGATATTAGCGAATGGAACACCTCGAAGGTGACCAACATGGACTATATGTTCAAAAATTCTGCAATCAAGGCGTTGGGAAAAATCCCCGCCTGGTATAAAGAATCCGAAAATGCCAACCTGTTCAAAAACGGTTGGGGCAACAGTTCACGAGAACGAGATAGAATTTACGAGAAAGACATCTTCGTTATGCTCCAAAATCCTGCGAAAGACAAGTAATGTGGTGTTTTAAGCCGAAAGTGCCAATTTTAAAAAAGTCCATTGAAAAAGTTGCGCAAAGGTTAAGTGTCGTGCAGTAACTCTTGGAAATGGAAGTCTCCTTTTTTTGTTAGATTTCAAAAAACAAAGAATTTAAAATGCTCGAAAAATTATTCAAACTTACAAACGAAGAACTGGAAGATAACGCAACCCGCCATAAAGTGGACGCAAATATTGAAACTGTGCAAACAGTTCTAGAAGCGCCGTTGTCAATTCCTCCGTATCAGCGACCCTATATGTGGGAAAAAAAACAAGTGGAGCAATTGTTAAATGACATATGCTATAATAAAAGGCACTCTTCTGAACATTATAGAATAGGGAGCTTGATTACTTGTTTAAACGAAAGACGCTTTGATATAGTTGATGGTCAGCAAAGAGCCACCACTCTGCTTTTGATACTTCGTTGTTTGAAACCTTCGTACAGAAATAACTTGTTTGACAATTTGCAGTACAATCATTCTCTGTCGTACAAGCACCTGAAGCAAAATAGGATGATTATTGAGAAATGGATTCAAGATAATATCGCGAATGAAAAGGAATTTTTTTTCAACTACATTCTTAATAATTGTGAATTAGTTGTGGTTACAGTTTATAATATTTCCGAAGCCTTCCAAATGTTTGATTCACAAAACGGCAATGGAAAAGAACTAGAACCATATAATCTGTTGAAGGCTTACCATTTAAGGGCTATCAAAGACAGAGATAATCAAGAACGTCAAATTCGAGAAAAATGTCATATTAATTGGGAAAATGCCGTAAAAAGTAGTTTGCCAAATGGCCAAAACTTTGACGTATTAAAACAATTGTTTTCGGAACAATTGTATAAATCCAGAATATGGTCAAAGGGAAATATCGCCTATCGTTTTGCAAAAAAAGATATTGACGAATTTAAGGGATTCAGTAAAATTCAATATCCATATCAAAACATCTCTCTGTTGATGTTCTTTGAATGGTTGAAGAATCAAGAGGGAATCAAAGAAAAAGTTGTTGATCGAGACAACAATTCTGATGACTCGAATTTCATAAAAAATTTCATGAATGTCAATCAGGATATTGTTGATGGTGAATTATTTTTTCAATATGTTGAAACCTATGTTGCCATGTATAAGAGGCTTTTCCTCGATAGCCTCCACAATAAAACATTAGAAGAATTTCAAAAATTTTATAATGATTATTGTTTTTACAAAGGGTATGGGCGAATGGGAGATACATATTTAAGAGAGTTGTTTAAGGCATTAGTATTCTGTTTCTACGATAAGTTTGGAATTACCAAATTTGAGCCAAGATTCTACAAGATTCTTTACGCTTTTGTTTATAGAATTCGCATTCAGCAATCAAGAGTTGTTTACAATACGGTTGCAAAGGTCCCTATAGAAGGCGATATCAAACCATTTAACATCATTGCACAGGCTCGAGAACCCAAAGATATTGAAAAAATATGCGGGGCATGCATGGTTAAAAAAAATGACTTGAATCAATTGAAAAATGATGCTGCTGATAAATCCAAACGAAGATCATCGTCCTTTGTTCCAGAAATTATAAATTTTTTTGAAAAAGAATCTTTTGTATTGTAATTTGTATTGTAATTAGGTGTAAAATTATGGAAGATAAAGTCTACCTACTTTCTATAGCTGATCTTTTCAACGATCTTTACAGCATTCCCTTGTATCAACGTTGTTTTGCTTGGAGTACAGAACAAATAGCGACACTGCTTCAGGATATCTATTCTAGCTATAATGAAAGTAAAAAAGAAAATAAGGGTATTCCATATTATGTTGGATGCCTTGTTGTGATGAAGAAAGAAACGTCATTTGAAGTGATTGATGGCCAGCAACGATTAACATTCTTTACCTTACTGACAAAAATTCTTGGAGTAAACACTCCTGAATGCAAGATAGAATACGAATCTCGAGAACTGGAACAAGAATTCCTTAAGCGCTTTTATGAAAACGAAAACTTCTACAATGAAAATAATACTGATGCAGAAATAATCAAACTGAAAAGAAGAAATGCCGATCTTATCAAAGCAATTTACGACATTTGCAATGTAAATCTTATTGCTGAAGGCGAGTCTGCAAAAATTTTGAATCTCGCAACACTAGAGTCCACCGAAAGAACCAAATTTATCAATTACATTAAAAATAAGGTTTTTTTGCTTCGAACGGAAGTATCTAAGAATACCGATGTTAACTCGTACTTTGAAATCATGAATAATAGGGGAAAGCAACTGCAAGAACATGAAATTCTTAAATCCCTTATCATGAGCGGGCTCGGACACAAAGTTTCTCAGCAAATGAAATTTGGTATGATTTGGGACGCCTGCTCACAAATGAACCGTCCTATTCAAAAAAGCTTTTCTTCGAATGACCGAAATATTTTTTTCGGTTCTGATTGGAACACGTTTGTCAGCTTTGACGAATTTAAAAAATACTTTGAAGAAAACAACGAAACATCCAACACGATTGAAACAAAGAGTTTCGATGAATTATTAAACGCTACTTCGGATCCCTTCGTAAATGAAACAAAAGAATATGATGAAAATTATCGGGGCTCATTCAAATACCAGTCTATAATTGATTTTCCGAACTTTTTGATGCATATTTTTAAGTTATTCTATGATCCGAACGATCAGATTGCGTTGGATGAAAAATTCCTAATGCGAGATTATAAAGAGGTCTTAGGAAAACCTGACCCTGAGGAATTCATATATAAACTGTTCCTGACAAGAACACTTTTTGATCGCTTTATAATTAAAATTGAAGGTGTTGTGGATGACAAGTATGAAGATGACAATATTTCAATAGCCAAAGAAGATGAAGAATTTTTCTGGAGATTACTGGAACCTGTTAAAAATTCTCAAAATCAACTTGATTATAGGGTGGAAACGGAATTTTCTAGTGATAGCTTTGTAAAATCATTGTCTATGTTGCAAGTGACGTTCAGAAGTCGTCATCATAAAAAATGGCTGCAGGAATTACTGAAATTCCTTGTGGCATCTTACAAAGAACACGAAACTATTAATGTTAATGAAATTTTCAAAAAAGAATACTTAAAAACGATTCATTCATATATTAGGAATTATTTTAAACAAAATATAACCAATGAACACGAGAAGGGAATGGGTACGAATACCCCTCATTTCCTTTTCAATCTGATTGATTATTTGTATTGGATTGCTAAGAAGAATAATCTTCAGAAACAATTTCCTGAAATGGTATATGTAAAAGACTTCAACTTCCGTTATCATAACTCAGTAGAGCACCATTATCCGCAGCACCCTGATAATATGAATACGATTGAATTCAAGGAAGTGGAGCCTTTAGTTGACAACTTGGGAAATCTTTGTCTTATAAGCAAAGGAACCAACTCTCGTTTGCAAAACGTTTCACCATGGGAAAAGGTTCAAAATCGAGCAGGAAAGGCTCCTGACGTGAACGGAGTTAAAGCATTTCCGCCAAAACGACAGATTATGTACACCATTACTCAAAACACTAGAACATGGGGAAAATCACAGATTGAAGAACATTATAAGAACGTACTCGAATTATTGAACAGCATGGAAGACTTACTTGGTGTTGACAAGACAGAAGATAATCAAGTTTCAATTACATACACAAGCACTAATAAAGAGCAATATGAAAGCATGCAATCGACCGACAAGCAAGTTCAGGCAAATCCAGCCAAAGAGAATAATGTATATTTTCATTCAGTCAATCCAACCAATGAAGAAAAAACTTATACCCATAAAGGAGAATCTCAAATGAATGCTCAAGTTTCACAAAACAATTTGAGCGACGTGGCTCGTTTCAAGAAATTACTTGAATACTTCGTTGCACATGTCGAGTATTGTCAAAAACTATATCTTCATACAAAGAAAGACCCAAATGTCGATCCATCAACTTGCGTTGGTTATGACGAGTACGTTGCTCCATATATTAGGGATGGCAGGCCAGTACCTCTTGAAATGAATGAATGGGAACCAAAATCTCCTAACGCTATTTTGAATAAAAAAATAAAAGGACAATGGGATACTTTTGGCGATAAAGAAATCCGAATGGTTGTTAGAAATCATTTTGGAAGCTATTCATCGGCCAGGTGCTTCCTTGATTGGGGCGGTTGGCGAAATATAAACAACGTATGGAACAACGATAGATCCAAAATCATCGCTTTGAAAATCAGAAAAAACTTGAACGAAAGTGCAGAAAACCCCGATTGGCGTGACATCGCAAACACAACATTAACCAATTTGGGATTATTTGATGGACAAGAACCAAACGAGTCTTTAGAAGAATTTTTTGATACTTATTTAAATTTATAAGGTTCAAAAAAACAATATATTAGCAAACCTCTGATCACTATCGATCAGAGGTTTCGTTTATATCAAAATCTACATCCAAGCATAGTAAGCAACTATTTCGCTTACCACTTCCTCTAAAACGGCAACTCATCGCCCAACTCCTCATCGGAAACCGGAGGGTGGTTCTTTTGCCACTCTTCTTCCAAATTTTTACACCTTTCGGGAGTCAATTCCTTCAACTCCATGAGCGAGCCATAGAACATATCGAACACGCAAACGTCTTTCGAGAAATTCCATCCGCTGATATCTCCCATGAATCGAGAAAATGAAAACATCTCGATCATCATCTTAACGTTCGAAACATTCCACTGTGAAATGTCTCCATTGAAACGCGAATGGGCAAACATGTTGCTCATATCGAAAACGGACGACACATCCCAGCGACTAATGTCCTGATTAAATTGAGAATCTCGGAACATGCACGACATGGTCCCAACGTTTGACACGTTCCAATTTCCAATGTCGCCATTAAATGCCGAACTTTGGAATGTCGCGAACATATCTTTAACATTCGACACGTTCCAGCCGCTAATATCACCGTTAAATTGCGAGCCATGGAACATGCTGTTCATCGATTCAACATTCGACATATCCCAGCCACTGATATCGCCATTGAATGCACTATTTGGCCCTGAAAAAATGCAGTACATATCCGTCACTTGTGATACGTCGATAAAGTTCAAATCGCAATTCGGTCCGAATTTTTCGATGGACTCGAAAACAATCTGTCGAAGGTGATCACGGTCGCGAGCAACAACTTTTTCTCTTTTCTGGCTCATATTTTCTTAATCCGCTC
>NZ_CAMVDO010000037.1 GCF_947166265.1 uncultured Fibrobacter sp.
AACGCGACCCCGACGCGGTGTTCACCATAATCAAGCGCAAGGTAGTTCATAGAGCGAAATATAGCAATAAAGAATAGCGGTAGACTCGGCGAAAAAAATGGTCGCCAAGCGCGGGAAAATTTCCCCTTTTTACATTTTCTTGATTTTCGGCATTTTTAGGCGATAAAAAGCTATTTAAAAAGTTTACATTTTTCTATCTTTGAGCCCACTATGAGCAATTTGAAGAACGATTTATGGGTCGGCGTGGACGTTGGTTCCACCACCGTGAAGATTGCGGTCGTCGATCCAGAGACCAACAAGCTTTTGCATTATACTTACCAGCGCCACAACGCCATGCAGGCACAGAAGGTTTTCGAAGTGCTGCGCGAGGCGCATGGACTTTTCCCCGACAAGAATTTCAGGGTCGCTTTCTGCGGTAGCGGCGGTCAGCCGTTTGCCGAAGCCACCCACGCCTTCTTTGTGCAAGAAGTGGTGGCGAACGCCCTTGCAGTGCGTGCGACTTACCCAGAATCTAGGGTCGCCATCGAACTCGGTGGACAAGATGCAAAGGTGGTGTTCTTCGAAAAGGACAAGACCACCGGCAAACTCATCGCCTCGGACATGCGCATGAACGGTGTGTGCGCCGGCGGTACGGGTGCATTTATCGACCAGGTGGCCGAACTTTTGCGCATCAAGACCGAAGCTTTCGAAGGCTTTGCCAAGCGCGGTCAAAAGGTCTACGAAATTTCGGGCCGTTGCGGCGTGTTCGCCAAGACCGACATCCAGCCGATGCTGAACAACGGTATCGCCAAGGAAGACATTGCCCTTTCCAGCTTCCATGCCATTGCCAAGCAGACCATCGGTGGCCTTGCCCAGGGTATGGAAATCAAGCCGCCCGTAATTTTCGAAGGTGGCCCGCTGACCTTTAACCCGACGCTCGTCCGTGCATTCAAGGAACGCCTGGGTATTAGCGACGAACAGGCCATTGTGCCGGAACATTCCGAAGTGCTCGTGGCCATGGGTGCAGCCCTCTCCTTGGGTTCCATGTTTGCCGACCAGGAATGCTACTACCGCAAGGAAGGTTCTCTCGACGCGCTCATCCACTTTAACGAGACCCGCCAGGCCGAAAACAAGGCGAAGGCCGCTGCCGACTTGTTCTTCAAGAACGAAGCCGAATACAAGATGTTCCTCGAAGAACACAAGATGGCCGGCAACCACTACCCGCAGCCCGTATCGGGCTCCACGCTCAACGTGTATCTGGGTATCGACGCGGGTTCCACCACCACGAAGTTCGTGCTCATGGACGAGAACGAAAACATCGTGGACGGTTTCTACGCAAGCAACAACGGCGAACCGCTGCAGGTGCTCAAGAACGCTCTCAACGAACTTTCGGACCGCTACGAAGAATACGGCTGCAAGCTCAACATCTTGGGCGTAGGTACCACCGGTTACGGTGAACAGCTTTTCGCAAAGGCCGTGCATGCAGACTTCCACACGGTGGAAACGGTCGCACACGCCAACGCCGCCCAGAAGATTTGCCCCGACGTAAGCTTTATCCTCGACATCGGTGGCCAGGACATGAAGGCAATCTCCGTGCAGGACGGCGTGGTCACGGGTATCATTTTGAACGAGGCCTGCTCTTCCGGTTGCGGTTCGTTTATCGAAACCTATGCCCGCAGCCTCGGCATCCCGATGGAAAAGATTGCGGAACTCGCGTTCAACGCGAAGAGCCCCTCTCAGCTGGGTTCACGTTGCACGGTGTTCATGAACAGCTCCATCATCACCGAACAGCGTGACGGCAAGCAGCCCGAAGACATTATCGCGGGTATCTGCCGCTCCATCATCAACAACGTTTTCACGAAGGTGATCCGTATCCGCAACCTGAACACGCTCGGCAAGAAGGTCGTGGTGCAGGGCGGAACGTTCAAGAACAACGCCGTTCTCCGCGCCTTCGAACAGTACACCGGCTTAAAGCCGATCCGTCCGGAACGCCCGGGCGAAATGGGCGCTATCGGTATTGCTCTCCTCACCAAGAAGTTCATGGAAGAAAAGCGCAAGACCGAACCGGAACTCAAGAGCCGCTTTATCGGGCTTGACGCCATGAAGACCTTCAGCTGGCACAACCAGCCGGGTCAGCTCTGCCAGTACTGCACCAACCACTGCTCCCGCACCATCGTGACCTTTAGCGACGGCCAGAGCTTCGTGACGGGTAACCGCTGCGAACGCGGCGAAGTCACCGCCGACCCGAACGATCCGAAGACCAAGGCACTCATCGCCGAAATCAACAAGAAGATGCAGGCCGTGCCCGACATGATCAAGCGCACGAACCAGCTCTTGGTCAAGGACTACGCTCCGGCAAAGCTTGTGGAGAACAACGGCAAGACCATCGGTATTCCGCGCGTGCTCGAATTCTGGGCATCTCTCCCGTTCTGGAAGGCCTTCTTTACAAGCCTCGGCTACACCGTCGTGGTAAGCCGTCAGAGCGACTACAAGATGTTCGAAGCGGGCCTCCACAGCGTGCCCTCTGACACGGTTTGCTTCCCGGCAAAGCTTGTGCACGGCCACGTGCTCAGCCTCATTGAAAAGAAGGTGGACCGTATTTTCTTCCCGATGATGGTTGCAGTGCCCAGTGACCACACCAAGTTCACGGCAACGTCCGTTTGCCCGGTGGTGCAGGCCTACCCGAACGTTTGCAAGAACACCGACGAGCCCGAAAAGAATTACGGCGTTCCCATGGACCAGCCGATTTTCCACTGGTTCAACGCCAAGCTCCGCAGAAGCCAGACCATCGACTGGTTCCACGAAAACTGGAAGCTCGACAAGAAGCTTTTGGACAAGGCCGTAACCGAAGGCGAAAAGGCCCTCAACAGCTACCGCACCACGCTCCTTGAAGAAGGCCAGAAGATTCTGGACGATGTTCGCGCCAAGAACAGCTTTGCCGTTGTGATCGCTGGCCGCCCCTACCACGCGGACACGCTCATTAACCACAACATCGCAAGCCACTTTACCGCCATGGGCATTCCGGTGCTTACCACCGAATCGCTCCCCGGCGTGTACGACCAGGATGTGCCGAGCCACACCCGTATCGAAATCAAGAACACCTTCCACTTGCGCATGATTGGTGCCACCATGATTGCCGCGAAGGATCCGAACATCGAACTTGCACAGATCGTAAGTTTCGGTTGCGGACACGACTCGATTTTGACCGACGAAATGATGCGCATGCTGCACCTTGATTCCAACAAGGAAATGCTCATGCTCAAGCTCGACGAAGGCGATGCCCGCGGCCCCGTGGGAATTCGCGTCAAGAGCTTTATCGAAACGGTGAAGGCCCGCCGTGCAGCAAACCTGCCCGACAAGCCCGAAAGCAACGAACCGCTGTTCCATACGCCGTTTGTGGCCGAAGACAAGAAGCGCCGTCGTATTTTGACGCCGAACCTCTCCCCCGCCTTCTCTGTTCTCGCGAGCGAATACATGAAGCGCGAAGGGTTCATCGCCGAATACCTGCCGGTCGCCGACCGTAAGGCCATTGAACTCGGCAAGAAGTACGTGCATAACGACATCTGCTTCCCCTGCCAGGTGAACATCGGCGAAGCGCTCCATTGGCTCGTCGACCACCCCGAAGTTCCGCAGAACGAAGTTTCCATGTGCCTTGCCAAGAACTGCGAAAACTGCCGTGCCGTGCAATACGCAGTGCTCGCCCGTAAGGCACTTGACGAAGCGGGCTTCAAGGACGTCACCATCATTACGACTGGCGTGGACTACAAGGGAATGCATCCGGGCTTCCAGCTCGGTCTTGACTTCCGCCTCCACATGCTGTGGGGCCTGGTCACAATGGATGCCATCGAGACCATGTACCGTGCGGTCCGCCCGTACGAAGTCAACGCCGGCGACACGCAAAAGATTTACGACGAATGGATGCCGAAGGTGATTTCTGTTGCAGGTCACCTCTCCACCACGCAGCTCGTGCGCCCCTCCAAGCTGATCGAAATATTTGAACAGTGCATCGAGGCGTTCAACTCCATCGAGATTACCGAAGAGCGCAAGAAGGGCATCCGCAAGCCGCGCGTTGCCGTGCTTGGCGAAATCTTGATGAACTACCACCCGAGCGCAAACGGATTCGTCGAAAACTACCTGATGAACAATGGCATGGAAGTCTACCTGCCGGGCATGACAGACTTCTTCCGCGTGGACGAAGTGGTGCGTGCCGAAAAGGTGAAGCGCGGATTCTCGGCGAACCCGATTATGGACCGTGTCGAAGGCGGCGTGACGGCGAAGGTCTACACGCATGCCGTGGAAACCGCCCGCAAGTCCATGCACAAGTTCAAGCTCTATGAACACCATGCAGACTGCGTGGAACTCAAGGATTACGTCAGCGACATCATCGACCCGACCTACAATACCGGCGAAGGCTGGATGATTCCGGGCGAAATCCTGTACAACGCACAGCACGGTGTGAACAGCTACATCATTTTGCAGCCATTCGCCTGCCTTGCAAATCATATCTCTGGCCGTGGCCTTACCAAGGCCGTAAAGGAACGCTGCCCCCACGTGCAGATTCTTTCGCTCGACTATGACCCGGATACCAGCTTTGCAAACATCGAAAACCGTCTGCAGATGCTCATCATCAACGCAAGAGAACTGGAGAAAGCGAATAACAATTGATAATGGATAAATGATAATGGATAATTTGTATTCTGGTGGAAAAGCTTTATGAAGAAAGACAATTTAATTGCCGAAAAAACAAAAGCCTTCGCCATCCAAATTATCCATCTTTATCTTTTTTTGTCCAATGAGAGAAAAGAGTACGTTCTATCCAAGCAAGTTCTTAGAAGCGGAACAAGTATCGGTGCAAATGTAAAAGAAGCAACACAAGCACAGAGTAAAGCCGATTTCATTTCGAAAATGTCCATAGCCTTAAAGGAAGCTTCAGAAACAGAATATTGGCTAGAATTACTTAAGGAAACATCATTCCTTAAAGAAAACCAATTCAAAGAAATCTACGAGGAAAATGAATCTATTATCAAGATTATTACGAAAATAATCAAAACATCAAAAATTCTTCCTAACAACAATTAATCATCAATCATCCATCATCAATCATCAATTAACTAAATGCTCAACGTTTCTAATGTCAGTCTTCAATACGGTAGCCGCGTCCTCTTCAAGGAAGTGAACCTTTCCTTCAAGCGTGGCAACTGCTACGGAGTCATCGGTGCGAACGGCGCCGGAAAGTCCACCTTCCTGAAAATCCTTTCGGGCGAACTCGAGCCCAACACCGGCGAGGTCACCAAGGACCCGGGCGAACGCATCGCCGTCCTGAAGCAGGACCACTTCGCCTACGAACAGAACACCGTTCTTGAAACCGTCATGATGGGCTTCCCCGAACTCTACGAGCTGGGCAAGAAGCGCGACGAACTCTACGCGCTCCCCGAAATGACCGAAGAACAGGGCATGCAGGCCATGGAAATCGAAACCCGCTTCGGCGAAATCGGCGGCTACGAAGCCGACTCCAACGCGGCCGTGCTTCTGAAGGGCCTCGGCATTCCCGAAGAATTCCACTACAGCCTCATGGCAGACTTGGACGCCGGCCTCAAGGTGCGCGTACTCCTCGCCCAGGCACTGTTCGGCAACCCGGATATTCTGTTGCTTGACGAACCGACGAACCACTTGGATTTGGAAACCGTCGGCTGGCTCGAAGACTACCTCGAACGCTTCGAAAACATCGTGATCGTGGTGAGCCACGACCGTCACTTCCTCAATGCGGTCTGCACCCACACTTGCGATATCGACTACGGCAAAATCAACATTTACGGCGGTAACTACGAATTCTGGTATGCAGCTAGCCAGCTCGCCCAGAAGCAGCGCAAGGACCAGAACCGCCGCGCCGAAGAAAAGATTGAAGAATTGAAGGCGTTCATCCGCCGCTTCGCCTCTAACGCCGCCAAGGCCAAGCAGGCCACCAGCCGTAAGAAGCTTTTGGACAAGATGACCGTCGAAGAAATGCCGGCATCCAGCCGTAAGTTCCCGTGGGTCAACTTCAAGATGGACCGCGAACCGGGCAAGATCGTGCTAGAAGTCAAGAACGCCACCATCGACGGCGGCGACGGCATCATCTGCAAGAACTTCGACTTCAGCCTGAACAGTGGCGACAAGGTGGCCCTCGTCGGTGAATACGACACGCTCAAGACCGCCTTCTTCCAGCTCATCGCCGAAGAAACCAAGGCACCCGATGGCGTGCTCAAGTGGGGCAACACCATCAGCTACAGCTACTTCCCCAAAAACAACGACGCCTACTTCGGTACGGACCTTTCCCTCGTGGATTGGCTGCGCCAGTACAGCAAGGAACAGGACGAAACGTTCATCCGCGGATTCCTCGGCCGTATGCTCTTTACCGGCGAAGAAGCCCTCAAGAGTGCAAACGTGCTTAGCGGTGGTGAAAAGGTGCGTTGCATGCTCTCTAAGATGATGCTTGCGAACGCCAACTGCCTGCTCCTCGATGAACCGACCGCCCACCTCGACTTGGAAGCCATCACGGCCCTCAACAACGGCCTCACCGCTTTCCAGGGCCCGATCATCTTCTGCTCCCAGGACCACGAATTCGTGCAGACGATCGCGAACCGCGTGCTCGAACTGACCCCGAACGGCGTCATCGACCGCAGCATCACCTTCGACGAATGGCTCGAAACCAAGAAGAAAAAGAAGTAATATAAAAGGGGGGAAGTCTCCCCCTCGCTTCATAAAAAAGACTTAAAAAGACGAAAGATTTATTCTTTCGTCTTTTTTATTGCGCTACCCTCTCGAGCGGGGGCACCCCGCAACGCCCCCTATTTAAACGAGGAATTTTACTTTGTCACAATCACGCGATTTGCAAACAGCACCTTCGTTCCGCTATCGACGCGAACAAAGTAACTTCCCTTCGCCTTCACAAGTTCCTTGAGCGGAACCGATGTAGAACTGCTGTAATAGCGGCTAGAAAGTTTCTTGCCGTTCATATCGAATACGCTCACGCGTACGCTCGACGCACTCAATGTCAATTCCAAATTTCCGTGGTGATAACCGACGGAAGCATTCGCAACCGTTTTCACGGCAGGCGCAACCTTCGTTGTTCCTTCAGAATTTGACGAACCCATTTCCCAGTCGCTCGGTACGCGGGCAGCGATGCCGCGGCCAGCCGTACTCATGTACACAACGCCATAAGTATTCATATCGCCCATCACGAATTCGCCGTTGGCAAGGCCGCCGTATTCGTGACCGTCGTCATTGACGCGAGTCCAGGTTTTACCCTTATCGTCAGAGCCGAACACACCCGTCACTTTACCGACAGTTGCGAACACATAAATCGCCGGGTAGCCGCCCTTTTCCTTGGGTGCGCCATAACCCACCGCTTCGCAGTAACCGACACCTTCAACCGCAGCCCAAGTGGCACCGCCATCGGTTGAATGCAACAGTTTTCCACTAGCGGGCGTACCATTCGACGGATCCTGAATAGCGACAGGCAGCCACAAGTCGCCCTCGTAGCCCGGAATGGCACGGAACTTCTTGAATGCGCTTTCACCAGGCGTACTCACAGCCTTGAAGCTTGCGCCCGCATCGGAACTCTTGTAGAACTTGCCGTCCGCCTTGGTATAGGCGTAGAACACGTCGTCGTTTTCAGGGTCGCCCACCACATACGCGGTGTTATCGATTCCCGAAACCTTTTCCCAAGTCGTGCCGTTGTAATTGCGATAGACATCGGTCGTTCCTTCCATCGGAACCCAGATGGTGTAAGTACCTTTTGCCGAAAGAGCCACCGTGCCCTTAGCCGCTTTTTCGTCAGGCCCTGTATAGGTCTCGACAGTCCAAGTCTTGCCCGAGTCAAGCGAATACTGCACCGGGGCAATGGGAATTGCATTGTACTGGCCTTCATAGGCGCGCTTGTCAGCCACCTTGGCCAATTTACCGCTCTTGGGAGCATAAGCAAGGCCCTGCGTCGTACCCAGCGATACATTAGAGCCGCCCACATTCGTCTGGTGCCTAAAGGCGGGATATTTTGCGATGTCATCGTGACGGAATCCGTCGTAGTCACCGATAATCGAAACCATCGGGCCGCCCGGAATGCTCACCACTTCAAAGGGCACCGTTTCTTCGACACCATGCGCCGAAAAATGCCACACCTGGTTCATGGTGAGCTGCGGTTCTTCCCAGGAATTCTCCGCTTCCTTGTACACATAATCGCTCAGGTTGTCGCAGCGGAAAATGCCGTTACCCGAAGTCACAAAGACGCGGTTGTTGTCAAACGGATCCATGGCAACGCTACCGGACCAGTGAATAGAACCGTTATGCATCCAGCCAATTCCATTGGCATCCATCTGCTTGGTCGTCGGATACACACCGCCTTCCATCCAGTAATACTTGAAGCTTGCAATCCAGGTTTTGCCGCCATCGGTCGTGTGGTAAATGTTAGTACCCCACTGGTCGCTCCACTTGCCGCTGGTATCGCTCGTGGCCGTGTACCAGAACTGCGGACCACGGTAACCTTCGGTCGTCACCACCATTTCGTTTGCATTTTTCGGATTGATAGCAATACCACCATAAGGGGCAATGTAGGGGTAATATTCTTCGCAAGTCTTGCCGGTGCCGCCTGCGGCTTCGCAGTCGACCATGCCTTTCACGTCCACCTTGTCGTACTTGGCATCGCCGCCTTCGTCCAGGAAGTTTTCCGGAGAAACGTCGGACCAAGTCGCCGACGCCACATCAAGTTGCAGCACCGCGCCACGACCAAAGCCGTCGTAAATCATGCCCCAGCCTTCGTCCCACATCATGGAATGCGGCCCCGCACCATCGGCAAAGGTCACCGTCATCTTCTTGCCATCACCCGAAATCACCGCACGCTGCGGCATCAGGCGCACAATGCTCCCGCCGGCCGTGCGACGCAGAGAATCCGGAATCGGCAAGGCCTTCCAGCTTGCACCGCCGTCAGTCGAGGTGAAAACGTTTTCGAACGTTCCCTTGGCTGTAGTCCCTTCGCGAAGGAACCCCGCGTACATCACCTTGGAACTTCCCGGAGCAAACTGAACAAAGCTGAATCCCGAACCATTCCAAGTCGTATCGCTCCCTGCAGCGGTTTTCCAGGCATCCACATGGCTCCAATTCGTTCCATTATCCGTCGATTTCCAGAGCCCCTTATTCTTGGAGCCATAAAACATTATCTTGGAATCGTTCGGGTCAATCGCCAGGGCCTCGCCGTTTCCGCGGCCCATGCCATTGCCGTGAGCGCCAAAGCGCGTCACCTTGGAGCCCTTGGTTCCATCTTCGTCCCAAGTGTAAAGGACATCCCAAGATTCACCCTTGTCGCTACTGCGGAGGAACGCCGTACGGCCGTTGTTCCAGTAACTGGTTCCCGCCACCATATACACAACGCCCGATTCCTGCGGGTCAACGGCAATGGCCTCGATACCCAAAAGGCCTCGCTCGGAAACATCGACCCAGTCCATCATCGATTCCCAGCGGGCAGTCGATTCATTCCAGCGGTAAGCGCCGCCCACGTCGGTACGGGCATAGAACAGTCCCTTGTCGACCGGAGACGCTATCACGGCGGAGACGAATCCGCCCCCGCCCATGCTCACGTTGCTCCAGTTAAATTCCGCCGTAGCCGCCTGCGAAAGTGCCGCCGTGGCCACCATCGAAAAAGCAATATGCTTCAAATTTTTCATAATCAATCCCAAAACACTTATTTTCCTCAAAAATAAATTTATCCCTCTTCAAATGCCATTTTTTTCGTATCTGCCCCCAATTTCCGTTTTGATACTTTCAACACCCGCGCATATCCAGGTACAAAGCCTCCAAAAAACGCAAAAATCCCGCTCAAAGAGCGGGATTTTCACTTATTAAGCTTTACTCAAATTCTTGGTAGAAGCTCGCAGAGCGAGGCCACTTATGGATTAGCGGCGTTTGCCCTTCTTGCCCTTCTTACCCTTGGCCGGGGCCTTTTCTTCTTCCTTCGGCTCTTCCTTCTTCGGTTCAGCCTTCTTCTTGGTGTCGCCACCGCGGAGATCCTTCATCTTGAAGGAGACGTTCACTTCGGCGGTCGTCACCTGAGAGGCGAGTCCACCCGGATCACGCACCTTGAAGCTGAATTCGTCAAGGCCACTGAAGCCCTTGTTCGGCATATAGGTGAAGGAACCGTCACGTTCGTTCAGGTTGATCTTACCGTTGCGCGGCTTCTGCACCAGCTGCACGGACACCGGCTTTTCACCATCGGGGTCCTGCACACCGGCCATCAGGCCTTCGGCAGCGCTCACCTTGAGTTCTTCACCTTCCTGTGTCATGTAGGTCTGAGCCGTTGCGACCGGAGCGTCGTTTACTGCGATCACCGTGAACAGTGCCGTCTTAGAAGCCTTGGCACCTTCGGGGTCCGTGACCGTGAAGGTAATCTTTTCAGGCTTGCCGTTCCAGTTCGGGTGCGGCTGAGCAACCGTAGCGGTCTTCTTGTACTTGTCGTACTTCACTTCGAGGAACTTGTTGCCGGTAAAAGACCACTTGAGTTCATCGAAACGATGATCCTTGTCGCGAGCAAACTGATCGAGCTTGATTACCGCCAAGACACCGTTGTTGTCGTCTTCCTTGATGGTAAAGTCAGGAATATCGCGCATAATCGGGGCGGCATTCACATGCTTCACGGTAAACTTCACCATGGCCTTGTCAGAAGCACCGGCCGGGTCCTTCGCGGTAAAGATAAGGGTTTCTTCACCGAACCAATCCGGTTTCTTCGGCTTCACGATCGCTTCGCGGTTTCCGTTAATCTGAACAGCGAGGTTCTTTGCACCGGCTGCAGCCCACCTGATTTCGGTGTTCTTGTGGTCGGGGTCAGAAACATACTGGTCAAGCTTAATCGGCTTGAAAGTAGAGCCCTGCAGCGTTTCCTGGTCAGGAATCTTCTTCACGACCGGAGGATCGTTCACCGGCTTCACCGTGAACTTCACCTGGACAGAAGCCTTTTCGCCAGCCGGGTCAAACACGTTCACCGTCACGGTTTCCATACCGTTCCAGTACGGGTTCGGAGTTTCAGCCTGGAGCAAGCCCTTTTCGTTAATCATGAAGTTGATCTCATGCTTCACGGCAGGACCACCCTTACCCTTCTTGCCCTTCACGTTCGGAACATCGTTGTCGAGCGTCCAGGTCAATTCTTCGAGAGAGTTATCGGGGTCGTTCACCATCTTGCTGAAGTCAACCGGAGCAAAAGTTCTCTTTTCTTCGATCACAAACGGCTGCACCGGCTTGAGGGTCGGCGGGTCGTTCACCGGAGTGACTTCGAAGGTAGCCTTAGCAGAAGCGGAGGCACCGGCAATGTCCTTCACCGTGAAAGTGAGGGTTTCCTTACCGAACCAGTTCGGGTTCGGAGTCAGCACCTGGGCACGGGTACCCTTGATATCCACCTTGAGGTCCTTATTGCCGGTCACAGTCCAGTGGAGTTCATTGGGCTTGTTATCCGGATCTTCGGCGGCCTTGGAGAGGTCAACTATTTCGAAACGTTCCTTTTCCTTGATCTTCTGGCCTGCAATATGCTTGATAACCGGAGGATCGTTCACAGGCACCACTTCGTAGGTGATCTGCTGGGTAGCGCGAGCACCTTCGGGGTCATACACGTCAATCTTGATCTTTTCGGTACCGCTCCAGAACTTGTCCGGAGTAGAAACGACGAGTTCCTTCTTTGCATTGATAGAGGCCTTGAGGGCGCGAGCCGGAGCCACTTCAATCTTCAGAGCAGACAGCGGATGATCCGGGTCAGAGATATACTGAGCAAGATCAAGCGGCTTGAAGTGTTCCTTTTCCTGGATACTCTGGATTGCAATCGGCTTGATTTCCGGAGCGTCGTTCACGGATTCAACCTTGAAGCTCACCGTCTTGGAGTCGGAAGCGCCTTCGGGGTCCTTCACAGTGAAGGTCACGTTGCGTTCGCCGTTCCAGTACTTGTTCGCAATCTTCACGCGAGCAATATTCTTGCTGTCGATTTCCACCTGGAAGTCATCCACCGGAGCCGGAGCAGGTTCTTCGGCAGCTTCTTCCTTGGCACCCTTCTTGCCCTTCTTAGCGGGCTTGGCCTTCTTGGCGGGCTTCGGAGCCGGAGCGGCATTCACCTTCGAAACGTTCACAGACCAAGTCAGTTCAGAGAGCTTATGGTCAGGATCGTGTACGAACTTGTTCAGGTCGATTTCCTTGAACGTACCCTTTTCCTTGATCTTCTGGTCAGGAATGTTCTTGAGCACCGGAGCGTCGTTCACGGAGGTGATTTCAAATGTCACCATCTGAGAAGTTTCAGCGCCATCCGGGTCCTTCACGATAAGGACCATGGATTCCGGAGCGCACCAGAAATTCTTGTCCGGAGCAGAAACGGTAAGCACACGGCTCGGAGAAATTTCAGCCTTGAGCTGCTTGTTGCCCGTCACGGTCCACTTGAGTTCGCTCGGCTTGTTATCCGGATCCTTCACGTATTCGTCGAGCTTGATCTGCTTGAAGAGTTCCTTTTCCTTAATCTTCTGGTCAGGAATCTTCTTGGCGATGACCGGAGCGTCGTTCACGCGAGTCACTTCGAAGAGCATCTTGTGGTTGGCAGAAGCGCCTTCCGGGTCGGTCACCGTGAAGGTCACCGTTTCCTTGCCGTTCCACTGCGGATCCGGCACTGCGATCTGGACGGTGTTGTCCTTACGCATATTCACCTTGAGGAACTTGTTGCCAGAGACAGTCCACTTCAGCTGAGCGGTCTTGTGATCCGGGTCAGTAGCGAGGTTAGAAAGGTCGATGGTCCTGAACACACCGTTTTCACGGATAGTTTCACCCTTCGGTGCGCTGGCAGAAATCACCGGAGCATCGTTGATGGAACGCACTTCGTAATGGGCGGTCTTGGAAGCCTTGGCACCTTCCGGGTCAGTCACCGTGAAGGTAATGTCAGCAGCACCGTTCCAGTACTTGTTCGGAATCACGATCGTTGCAACGTGGTTGTTGTCCACCTTGACACTCAGGCCATCCTTGGCAGACGAAGTCGGTTCAGCAGCAGCGCCCTTCTTGCCCTTGGCAGGAGCGGCGGCAGACTTCGCCTTCACGTCGAAGGTCCACTTGAGTTCGGAATTCTTGTGGTCCGGGTCCTTCACGAGGTCGTCAAGCTTGATCTGCTGGAACTGCTTCTTTTCGTCGATGGACTGGTCCTTGAGTTCGCGAACGAACTGCGGAGCATCGTTCACCGATTCCACCGTGAAGACCACAGAGCGGCTGTCAGAAGCACCTTCGGGGTCCGTCACCGTGAACTTGATGGTTTCGGCACCATGCCAGTTCGGGTTCGGCGGAAGCACGGACACGTTGTGGCTAGCATCCATGGCAACCTTGAGTTCCTTGGCACCTTCGATCTTCCACTTGAGCTTGTTCTTCGGATGGTCGAGGTCTTCGACATGGTTGTCGAGAGCGATAGACTTGAAGCTACCCTTTTCCTTGATGGTCTGGCTAGCAATATCCTTCATGACCGGAGGATCGTTGATGGACTGCACGGAGAATGCGGCAGTAGCCTTGGCAGAAGCGCCTTCGGGGTCCGTCACCGTGAAGGTAATCTTTTCGGAACCGTTCCAAAGCGGGTTCGGAGCCTTGATGGACACATCGCCGTCCTTGGAAATGGAAACCTTGAGGTCCTTGTTGCCCGTTACTTCAATCTTGAGCTTGTCGTAAGCGTGGTCAGGATCCTTCACCAGCTGCTTCAGGTTGAACGACTTGAATTCTTCCTTTTCCTTGATGGCCTGGTCGTTGATCTTGCCGATGGTCGGAGCGTCGTTCACGGACTGCACCGTAAAGGTTGCCGTGCTGTGAGCCTTGCCGCCATCCGGATCTTCCACCTTGAAGGTGATTTCTTCGGAACCATTCCAGTACTTGCTCGGAATCACAATCTTCGCCATGCGCTGGCCGTCAACAGTCACCTTGAGCTGCGGAGTATAGCCCTTCGGAGCGCCCTTAGCCGGCTTCACGTCAAAGCTCCAGGAAAGCTGATCCTGCTTGTGGTCGGCATCCTTCACGATATCGTTCAGGTTGATAATCGCGAATTCGCGCTTTTCAGGAATGCTCTGGTCCTTGATGGGCTTCACGAATTCAGGAAGGTCGTTCACGGATTCCACCGTAAACTTCACCGTACGCTTGTCAGAAGCGCCTTCGGGGTCCGTCACCGTGAAGGTAATGTTTTCGGAGCCGTTCCAGAACTTGTTCGGGGTCGTAATGGTTGCCACGCGCTTTGCGTCAATCATGACCTTGAGGTCCTTATTGCCGGAAACGGTCCACTTGAGCTTAGCCTGGTCGTGGTCTTCGTCAGAAGCAAACTTATCGAGTTCAATGGGCTTGAATTCGTCCTTTTCCTTGATAGTCTGGTTCGCGATATCCTTCATGACCGGAGGATCGTTGATAGACTTCACCGTGAACACGGCATCGGACTTGGCAGAAGCACCTTCGGGGTCCGTCACCGTGAAGGTCACCTTTTCAGAACCGTTCCAGTTCTTTGCAGGCATCTTAATCGTAGCGACACCATTCTTGTCGATATCGATCTTGAGCTGCTTGTTACCAGTAACCGTCCACTTGAGGTCCTTAAAGGCATGGTCAGGGTCAGAAGCATATTCGGAGAGATTAATCTGGGCAAATTCATGCTTTTCTTCGATCATCTGGTCCGGAATCTTCTTGAGCACCGGCACGTCGTTTACGGACTGCACCGTGAACAGAGCCTTAGAAGAAGCCTTCGCACCTTCGGGGTCTGTTACCGTGAAGGTGATTTCGGCTGCACCGTTCCAGTACTTGCTCGGAATCTTGATGTTAGCCACATGCTGGGCATCAATTTCGACAGAAAGTTCGCCATCCTTGTTACCCTTGGACGTCGACTTCACATCAACCGTAAACTGGAGGTCAGAAAGCTTGTTGTCGAGGTCGCGAACCATTTCGCCGAGCTTGATCGGCTGGAACTGGCCCTTTTCCTTGATCGTCTGCGGAGCAACCTGCTTCACAAATTCAGGAACATCGTTCACCGATTCAACCGTGTAAGCAACGGAGCGTTCGTCGGTTGCGCCTTCGGGGTCGGTCACCTTGATGACGAGCGTTTCGGAACCGTTCCACTGCGGAGAGGGCGGAACCACCTTCATCACGCGGCCACCGTCGATGGTCACCTTGAGTTCACGGTTACCCGTCACGGTCCACTTGAGCTTTTCCTTGGCATGGTCGAGGTCTTCGACATACTTGTCGAGTTCCACCGGCTTGAATTCGCCCTTTTCCTTGATGGTCTGTTCGGCGATATCCTTCATCACCGGCGGGTCGTTGATAGACTTCATCGTGAGCTTCATCTGCGTAGAAGCCTTGCCACCGTCGGGGTCAACAGCAGTAAAGGTGATGGTTTCGGAACCATTCCAGAGTTCGTTCGGGGTCTTGAAAGAAACTTCGCGGGTCTTGTTATTCAGGTTGACCTTGATATCCTTGTTACCCGTAATGTCGATCTTCAACTGGGAGAAATCGTGATCGGCATCAGAAAGGTAATCTTCGAGCATCACAGAAGCGAATTCGCTCTTTTCTTCGACAACCTGGTCAGGAATCTTCTTAAATACCGGAAGGTCGTTGATGGACTTCACCGTGAAGGTCACAGCCTGCTTGACAGAGGCGCCTTCGGGGTCAGACACGGTAAAGGTCACGACTGCGGAACCATTCCAATTCTGTTCCGGGATTTCAATCGAAGCAACGTGATCGTCGCCCACATTCACAGCCAACGTACCGGACTGGGGTTCCTTGCCCTGGTGCTTCACGTCGGCTTCCCAAGAAAGTTCGGAATTCTTGTGGTCGGCATCCTTCACGAATTCGTCGAGTTTGATCTTTGCGAAGGTCTTCTTTTCGTCGATGGTCTGGTTCGGAATCTGCTTCACGAACTGCGGCACATCGTTCACGGAGTTCACCGTAAAGCTGTTCTCGGATTCGGCGCAGGCACCGGCCGGGTCACAGACCTTGAACTTGATCGATTCAGAACCGTTCCAGAGTTTGTTCGGAATCTTGATGGTGGCGGTCTTGCCGGCAATGTTTACGGCAAGGTCCTTGTTGCCAGAAACGGACCACTTAAGTTGTTCGAAAGAGTGGTCAGGATCCTTAACCAGCTTATCCAGTTCGATAGGCTTGAACTCCTGCTTTTCGTCGATGGTCTGATCCTGGACTTCCTGAACAAATTCAGGAGCGTCGTTCATGGACTTGACCGTGAACTTGGCGGTCGTCTTGGCAGACGCACCGGCAGGGTCGGTCACCGTGAATGTAACGGTTTCGGAACCGTTCCAGAATTCGTTCGGAATCTTGATGTTTGCAGAACCGTACTTGTCGATATCGAACTTCAGGTCCTTGTTGCCCGAAATGGACCACTTGAGCTTCATGACATCGTCATCCACATCGGCCACGTAATCAGTGAGGCTGATGGATTCGAATTCATTCTTTTCTTCGATGGTCTGGTCCGGAATCTTCTGAAGAACCGGAGCATCGTTGATCGGCTTTACAACAAAGTTTGCGGTCTTGGAATCCGAAGCGTATTCACCATCGGTAGCCGTAAACTTAATCTTGGCAGATCCATACCAGTTCTGGTCAGGGATAATGACGGTCGCCACGCGGTTCGGGTCAATTTCCACATTCAGGTCACCGTCGGCCTGGTCCTTCCCCACCGGGGAAATGTCGAATTCCCAAAGAATCTGGTTCTTCGGATGGTCGGGGTCAGAGACGTAATCGTCGAGCTTAATCTTAGCGAAGGTCTTTCCTTCATCGATCGTCTGATCCGGAATCTGCTTCACCACGGGCGGGTTATTCACGGATTCGACGTTGAAGTTCACCGTTTCAGAACCTACGGCACCCTTCGTATCGGTTGCCATGAAGGTAATATCTTCGGAACCGTTCCAATACTGGTTCGGAATTTCTATCGTCGCGATTCGGTCGGGAGATATAGATACCTTGAGTTGCTTGTTGCCCGAAACAGACCATTTAATCTGATTGGGCTTGTCCATGTCGTCGGATACATAGTTGTCCAACTTAATCGGAGCAAATTTTTTGCCTTCGTCGATAGATTCACCCGGAATTCCCATCACCGAAGGTGCGTTATTTTCAACAGCCGGAGCCGCATCGCCAGATTCCTGGGCAACGCCCACGGAAGCAAGTAATCCGGCAGACGCCAAGAGGGCTGCTACAGACCAGTTTTCACGTTTCATTTATGATCTCCCATAAATTTCTTCCAATTACACCTTTTGCTTTCACAAAACTAGAACCGCACCCGGTAGTCCGAGCGCAATTTTACGAGGTCAAATATAATGAATTTATGCGTCAAAAAGCACAAAAACGGCAAAATGTAGCAAAAAAACGCACTTTGTCCTTAGCGGAATTTACCGCACTTTGCGTAACTTATTGAGTATCAACAAGTTAGAAAAATTCCATCCAAACGACGCTTTTAGTGTTAAAAAAATTTACAAAGAATTTACATTCAAACGGAACAAAAAGTTCCGAAATTAAGCCGTTTCGGGGAATTCAAAAATGACAAATACTTGCCAAAAATCTATCTTTGCAAGAAACATCAAAACAAGCTAGGTAAAAAATGAAATTCGTATTCCTCTGCGACGCCAATTATCTTAAGGGCGACATGGTCAACTTCGTGAACAACTTCCCCACCAACCACGAACTGGTGACGATGACTTCCGACGAACTGCTCCAGACCAAGTCTATTTTCGAAGGCACGTTTGCCGTTCTCGCCGAACGTACCACCTGGCAGAAGAATTTCAGCCTGTTCCGCTACTTCGGCCTGTTGCCGCTTCTGGAAGTGCTTCCGCTCGGTATCGTGAGCCGTTCCCGCCGTAGCGAACCCCTCAAGGGCCGCACCCAGAACAAGAACCAGGAAATCTACTTCAACCCCTCCTCTTCTGCAGAAGAACTCTACCTCCAGGTCGATAAGTTCGTCGCAGCTCCCCCCGCAGGATTCACCTATCCCCGCGGCTCTCAGAAGGCTTAATAAGGGGCCATGCAAAAAAAGGTCTTAGAAGACCTGTATAGGCAAGGTGGGTTAACCAGTTTCGTTTTCCCCGGCGACGCTGATATTCCACTTGAGCCTCTGCAAAATATTGCGCTGGCGATGAACGCCGGCGCTCGTTTTATGCTCGTCGATTTTTCGGGCAAAAACGCATTCAAGGGAAACGCCCCCATTGCAGCACAGAACCTGTTCGAAAGCCTGCTAGACCACGACATTCTGGAAAAGCTCCAGAACGAGCCTAACGGGTGGATTGTTACGGGTTCCAGGTGTTTTCCTCAAAACGACGACCAATTCCGGACCCTATACCACAATCTGCAACAAATCAAGGCCTCTGTTCCCCAAGTTGTCGCCATTCTCCCGCTAGACATAAACGACCAGGAAGCGTACTACGCCAAGCTGATTTCCAGGCTCATCGTCATAGACGGAGAGAGCGTCGAGGAAGCCTCCGCCTTTCTGGAAGACCTCCCCCATTTCAACAAGGCCGACCTGCTTTGGCTCCTGCCGCAAAAGCCTAACCGGAAAAAATACTATCACGCATACAGGGCGATTCGGCGCAGCCATTCCTTTTTCAAGGAAATTCGGAATTGCGATTGGAGAAAGAACCCCGCAGATTTTGCAAAAATCTTAGAGCAGCAGCACAAGATTTCGATTCTCGAAAAGAATCCGCTTGACGGATCGTCCAAGGTTTTCAGGACATTTTTCCCGCTACTTCTTATCATAGCCATTATTATTCCGTTCCTGTTCGTCACCGAGATAGAGCCCGTATTGTCAAATACGCGTAATCGCTCACACGAACGCGACAGGCTCTCCGTGGCGCCCTCGTTTGAATACACCTTCGACGGCAAGGAGTCCATGCAGCGAATCGCGCGCTACGCCATCGGAAGATTCAACGCCGTTATCACCAACGAGTCGATGATTCGAAAATACGTCGGCATCACGCTAGAAGAAAACGGTTTCCCCAAGAATTCGTGGGACAACAAGAACAAGCAAAATATTCCTCCGGCAGGAACCATTATAAAGTTTTCTAGACCGGACTACATTGGAAACGTGGCCTCCGATTCCATTGGTGCCGCCTGGAAATACTGGACAACCGTTGTTTCGGATAGCGTGGCCTACCTCACCGAATTCTACCACGCGAAGGCAACCGCAAATTTTAGACAACATAACGGCATAGACGTAGCAAGCCGCCAAGGCGCAAGAATTCTAGCACCGTTTGCCGCCAAGGCCTGGACCGCACGCGACGAACGCGGAGGTATCGTCATCGGCCTTGTCCGCCAAAAGGACGTCATCATATTCATGCACTGCGACCAGTTACTTTATTTGGACGGACAGGAAGTGATGGCAGGAGACCCCATTGCAACAGTAGGGCTCACCGGACACACCACAGGACCGCACGCCCATATAGTCACCGGTCTTATCGACAAGAACGGAGACAAGCGCATCGGTAACGTTAGGTACAAAGTAATCAACCCGATTCAGTGGTTCTACATGTTTAAGCCAACCGCCGATGCTGTACGAACTCGGTAAACGTCCCTGTTGAAAAAAGCTCAACACCTCCCTGCAAGTGACCCTAATCACAAACATCGTCAAAAAGTGTTCTCTAAGTGTTTTTTCGGGCCTGTTGTAAGTTAATTGTTACATCGGAGCCCTCGCCAAAAAACAAAGTTTTAAATAACTTTACTGCTGGAATTAGGGAATTGGCTACAACAAAAAAAGAAAGGATAAAAAACAAATGAAGTTCAGTGTTTTGGCTTTTGTAACCATTACCGCAGCCCTTCTTACCGGATGCTCCGGAGTCGTCACACCCAAAGCAGAAATCGCTTCACACGATTCAGATCACAACATTCCTGCCATCGACCAAATGATTATCTCTTACAAGCAGGATTACATCAACAAGTGCTACATTCCCGTCGCCAAGAAGCATCCGCCTGAAAACGCATGCCAGGCAGAACTTTTCCAGATGCTTGAACGCAGCTATCATTTGGACTACAACCAGAACCACGTGGCTATGGCCTCTAACAAGTTGCTGTTCAAGGACATAGATGCAAAGATCATCGAAATGTCCAGAAACGATCCCGAAGTTCGCAACGCCATTCGCGCAGGCGCCTTCAGAAGCACGAGCGAAATGCTCAGCTACTACCACGAAAAGTACCATTTCGACACCCAGATCGAACAGTACTAAAAATCAGCAAATTTTACGAGAGAGAAAAGCCCGCAGCCGTTTCGGCTGCGGGTTCTTTTTTCTATATTTACACCCGCATTTAACGATAAAAACAACCCGAAGAATTCTATCGCTCCGATAAGCCAGAGGCCAAGGTCCCTGAGCCTGTCGAAGGGCCTAGATGACTGAAGGAATAAAAAGAGACAAAATCATGGGAAAATCACTCTATCAGAAGATTTTTGAAAGCCACACGGTAGCTAAGCTCCCGAGCGGCCAGTGCCAGCTCTTTATCGGGCTCCACCTCTGCCACGAAGTCACGAGCCCGCAGGCTTTTGCGCAGCTCCGCGAAGAAGGCCAGAAGGTGCTGTTCCCGGAACGCACTTTCGCCACGGTCGACCACATCATCCCGACCACGTTCCCGGAACGTAACCGCCCGCTCCAGGACGGCATTTCCGAAGAGATGTTCTCCCATATCGAAAACAACACCAAGAATAACGGCATCAAGTTCTTTGGCCCCGGCACCTGCGAACAGGGCGTGATCCACATCGTGGGCCCCGAAGAAGGCGTGACCCAGCCGGGCATGACCGTTGCCTGCGGTGACTCCCACACGGCAACGCACGGTGCATTCGGTGCTATCGCGTTCGGTATCGGTACAAGCCAGGTGGCCGACGTTTTGGCCACCCAGACGCTCGCCATGAGCCCCTTGAAGACTCGCCGCATCAAGTTCACCGGCAAGCTCAAGCCGGGTGTGACCGCCAAGGACGTTGCCCTTGCCTACATCGCCAAGCTCGGCGTGAACGGTGGCGTTGGCTACGCTTACGAATTTGCCGGTCCGGTCATCGAAGAAATGGGCATGGAAGGCCGTATGACGGTCTGCAACATGGCTATCGAAGGTGGCGCCCGCGTCGGTTACTGCAACCCCGACGAAAAGACTTTTGAATACCTCAAGGGCCGTCCGTACGCCCCGAAGGCTGACAAGTGGGACGAAGCCGTTGCTTACTGGAAGTCTGTGGCTACCGACGCCGACGCCCAGTTTGACGACGAAGTCGAAATCAACTGCGACAACCTCGAACCGATGGTCACCTGGGGTATCACTCCGGCACAGGCCATTCCGCTCAACGGCAACATGCCGAAGATCAGCGAATTCGAAGGCAGCGAAAAGAAGGTCATCTCTGAAGCCTATGAATACATGGGCTGGGAAGAAGGTTCCAAGATGATTGGCCGCCCCATCGACATCGCCTTCGTGGGTAGCTGCACCAACGGCCGCCTCAGCGACTTGCAGGCCGCCGCCGAAATCATCAAGGGCCACAAGGTCGCCCCGACCGTGAAGATGTGGGTCGTTCCTGGTTCCATGAAGATCAAGGTGGAAGCCGAAGCTCTCGGTCTCGACAAGATTTTCAAGGAAGCCGGTGCCGAATGGCGCGAAGCGGGCTGCTCGCTCTGCCTCGCCATGAACCCGGACAAGCTCAAGGGTCGCCAGGTGAGCGCCTCCTCCAGTAACCGTAACTTCAAGGGCCGTCAGGGCAGCCCGTCGGGCCGCACCATCCTCATGAGCCCCGCCATGGTGGCCGCCGCCGCCATCGAAGGCAAGGTCACCGACGTCCGCAAGTACATCAAGTAACGCAAGGAGATTTAAAAAATGAATTCTATCGACATTGTTAAAGGTTCCGGCGTTCCTGTACGCGGCAACGACATCGACACTGACCGTATCATCCCGGCACGCTTCCTCAAGTGCGTCACGTTCGAAGGCCTCGGCGACAACGCCTTTGCCGACGATATCGCTGGCCTCGCCGCTCAGGGCAAGGTCCACCCGTTCCGCGATCCGGCCTACAAGAACGGCTCCATCCTCGTTTCGAACCAGAACTTCGGTTGCGGTTCCAGCCGTGAACACGCTCCGCAGGCCCTGAAGCGCTGGGGCATCCGCGCCATCATCGCCGAAAGCTACTCCGAAATCTTCTTCGGTAACTGCGTCGCCATCGGCGTGCCCTGCTACAAGGTGAGCCACGAAGTTGCAGACAAGATTCTCGCCTGGATCGAAGCACACCCGAGCGAAGAACTCGTCACGAGCACCGAAAGCCGCACGCTCAAGATGGGTGACGAAACCATCGAGCTCACGCTTGCCGACGGCCCGCGCGGTCAGTTCCTCGACGGTTCCTGGCACGCACGTTCCGCCCTCATGGCCAACGCCGACAAGGTGCAGGAACTCGCCAGCAAGCTGCCGTACATGCAGTTCCTTAAGTAGACGAGAGGACGGCCCTACGGGCCTACAGACGAGAGACAAGAGATGTCTTTCGGAATCGTCTGTATGAGGCGTCATTGCGAGCGTAGCGAAGCAATCCACCTCTAATCGTCATTTTGGAGCCGCAGGTCCCTGAGCTTGTCGAAGGGTGCGGCGATAGGATCCACAAGCAATTCAAAAGCGTCCAGGTTCAAAGCCTGGACGTTTTTTTATATTCTACCCCATGAGACTTGCAAAGATTACACGGATGAAACGAAAGGCACTTGTCGTTAGTGTAACGATTCTCTGTTGTTGGGCCTGCTGCGGATTTTTCTGCACAAGTGAGTGGGATTTGTACCAACCCTGCGGGCTACAAATACGCATAGATCCACCCGAAAATTCCGATTCTGTTCATCTTTCAGTCTACAACGATGGGTCCATCTATCACCTGTTTCGAGATAAAGTTATCCACCCCAAATCCAATCCTGCAGATTCGTTCAGAAGCCTCAGCGTAGCCGAGGACACTGATGACTTAAAGGATTCAGACTGGGAGTACGGCCGATTTTTCATGGCGGAAACTGTTTTTTGCGGTAATAAGAAGACAATATTCCCCGTAGTTTCGTTCAATGTACGTAAAGGAAGAGCTTCTGCCTTTATTGAAACCTTTTACTCTACGGAAAGAGCCTACTATGATTCCACAGGAACAAGATCTACTTTGCACGAACACTTTGACTATGATTCATCTTTACCGCCAGATTATGATTTTGCGTCTATTGACAAGGATTCCACATACTACATAGTTCAGCGGTTCATTCCCATTGTGAACGATTGTGGTATAGACTCTACTTATTTCATTGAAATCGATTATACAGAAGAATGCCATAAACAAAGTGATAATTACCTGTTTTGAGTAACGATATTTTTAGGGCGGATAGGATTCACGAAACCCATGCTCACCTCACCCATCGACAACATCCTCGTAGAAAAGGCGAAGCGCCAAATGCACTTGCGCAACGGCGATAAAATTGTCAAGACGTACCGAATTTCTTTGGGCAAGAATCCGGTGGGTGCGAAGGTCAAGTCCGGTGACAACAAGACGCCCGAGGGCAACTACACCATCGAGTGGCACAACCCCAAGAGCAAATTTCATTTATCGCTGAAGATTTCGTACCCGAACGCGGAGCAAATCCAGGCCGCAAAAGTTAGCAACTACGAACCCGGCGGCGACATCATGATTCACGGCTACCCGAACAAGGTTCCGGCATTTCTCTTTAAGTTTTGGCACAAGTGGAAGGACTGGACTGCCGGCTGCATCGCGGTCACCAACGACGAAATCGAAGAAATCTACGCCGCCGTCAAGGACGGCACGCCGATAACCATCAAGACTTAAAATGCCGGGTTTTAGGACGTTCCCCTACCCTAACAAATCAAGCATCTGCCGGGGCGTGACAACAACAGGAGTTTCAGCGATTCTTACAGGCGAAAATCCGAATTTAGGTCTGTTGAGAACAACCCTATATTCCTCAAGAATTTTTTCATTCAAAACAGGGACTATACGTCCATCAAATACAGCCTGCAAAACGAAACCTGGAACAGAATCCCATTTCAGAAAAGCAGACACAAGAACATTCGTATCGATTACAGCATAATGCTTCATCGACCATTCCTTGCCGCGTCGATTTCTGCATTGATTTCGTCCAAAGACATTTCGGAAGCGCCAGCACGAGCCGCATCGGCGGAAAGTTGCTGCATGGTATTCAGCATCCTGCCGGCCATTGTCCGTCCAGAAGCATCATAAAAAGTTCGACGTTCTGCCACAAACTGCGGAACAGTTGCGGAAGAAACCTCAAACGGAATTCGACGTTCACGCACGACCGCACGAGCGAAGACATTGATAGCCGTCGTCATGGACATGCCGAATTCTTCGCACAATTCGTCAAATTCCTTTTTAAGGTCGGATTCCATCCTGATGCTGAATGTAGTCTGCGACATAAAACGTCTCTTTAGGTTTTATTATACATCTAATATACATAAAAACACACCAAAAAGCAACCTATTTGACACTTAATTCTCATATTCAGGGCAGTTTCCTATTTTTCTATATTCTACCCCATGAGACTTGCAAAGATTACACGGATAAAACGAAAAGCACTTGTCACTAGTGTAATGATTCTTTGTTGTTGGGCCTGCTGCGGTTTTTTCTGTACAAGCCAGTGGGATTTATACCAGAGCTGCGGACTAATAATAGATATAGAGCCACCCGAAAATTCCGATTCTGTTCATATTTCCGTATACAACGATGGGACTATCTATCATTTGTTTCGAGATACACTTATCCACCCCAAATCAAATTCTGCAGATTCTTTCAGAAGATTAAGCGTCTACGAGCACGAAGACGACTTAAAGGATTCGGACTGGGAGTATGGCAAGTTTTTTATGGCAGAAACAGTTTTCTGCGGAGACAAAAAAACAATATTCCCCGTAGTTTCGTTCAATGTCCGTAAAGGAAGAACTTCTGCCAGGATTGAAACCTTTTACTCTACGGAAAGAGCCTTCTATGATTCCACAGGAACAAGATCTACTTTGCACGAACACTTTGACTATGATTCATCTTTACCGCCAGATTATGATTTTGCGTCTATTGACAAGGATTCCACATACTACATAGTTCAGCGGTTCATTCCCATTGTGAACGATTGTGGTATAGACTCTACTTATTTCATTGAAATCGATTATACAGAAGAATGCCACAAAGAAAGTGATAATGCTCCGCCATGGCCGTTTTGAATAGAGGCTTAGTAAATGAAGGCAACCTTCTTTATCATATTGGTTCTAGTTGCGCAAGTTCTTGCGGACTCCCCCCGCATAATAGGTTACGACGGTGATGATCCGGAGGCATACGAAGCAAGTGTCGACTCGATGCCAATCATAGCGGATTCCGTTACAAAACTCTTTTCTCTGCCAGACTCATCCTTAATACACGCTGCAACAGACGCATATTCTTTTGAAGCGGTTTTTAACCCCATACGGGACAGCCTTATTCTTTTTTATGCGGAACACCCCGAAGAACCGCTGGATTCACTACGGCAAGAGGTTTTGCTTTATTGGTCGTGCCGGTACCTGCTACGTTGTTATACACGAAAGCCCATAGGAAGTGGATTTTTCATCTCACGAGGGCAATTTCAAGTTTTTGAAGACAATGACGAAGAAGGAATCGACCAATTATCCTCAATCCTTCCAGATACATCGTATTATTGGATATACCTTGAGCAAAAGCAGCATATCGATTCAGCAGTAGCACTGCAAAAACCAAAGATTCGCCATAAGGTACAAAGCGCACTCTCACAACTAACATACCGGATGCAGCGGGATTCTTTATCCAAAAAAGAACGTAGGGAACTCGTACAACTTATGGACCGGCAAATCGACTCCGTTGCAACGGATTACCATCTGGGAATGTACGGGAGATCTCAGTTAGGGCGTTTTGCCTCTCGTCGAATGTTCGCATTGGACCTTTCTTTCTTCATGGCGATGCCGACCATTGATGAATCCTTCAACAAAATCAGGTTCTACGGCGGGGACATTTCCGCAAAGGCAACAACGTCAAAAGGGGACTTCGGTTTAGGATTTAGCATCGGCTTCGGAAAAAACGAAGGGGACGACATCCATTACGAAGACATCTACCACAAGGGTGGTGAAACCGCAGGCGGTGTAGCTCCGTACCTCAGTTACGGCTATCCGGTTTTCGACAATACGGATCATAGGATTATCCCTACGGTCAAATTATGCCACTACAGCGGTAGTTCCGGGGATGAATCTATCCCGGCTGAGGACGATAAGCACGAGCAGTTTTTCTATTCCTTGGGATTTCGTTACGAATACACCGTCAATGGCCCCGTCGACAATGAGGACTATCGAAATGTTTCCGCGACAATCCATTTCGGCTTCGACGTAAACATGTATGCCGCCGACGTCATCGCCATCAGGGCCTTTATTGGGCTTGGCTTGGGACTATTTAAGTAAACAGCCTTAGCGCATATACTTCGACTTATACCCGTGATTTTCCTTGGGACGGAGATCGTTGGGGTACATCACGTCGGTATAGATGTCTTCTTGCAGCTGTTTCACGAGCTTGTACACTTCTGCATAATTGGCGATGCTATCGATGGAAATGCCCGCGTTGGTAG
>NZ_CAMVDO010000038.1 GCF_947166265.1 uncultured Fibrobacter sp.
GCCTAGATCTGATGTTGGAACAAACTATTTTTGCGAAAAACCCTTGACACTACCAATATATAAAAATAGATACACAAACAAACAATCGTGCAATCAACTGTTTGCAAAATTTGTAAAAAAAATATAGCCACGGCATTTTAACCCGAAAGTTTCTTTGCAGGCATTTCCCGATCAAGACCGAGGGTGGGCTCTCACGGCACGAAACCGTGATCCCCCCCCCACGTTTTCCCCGCCTAGAGAGCCGAGCGTATTTGATAAGCAACACACCTGGAATTTCGGGCATCCAGCCCTAACGCAAGCCCTCAGCCACCAAGCAACATCATTGCTGGTGGCTGAGGGCTAGTAGCACTAGATTCACTCAGCGGTTCTTACAAACTGTTCTAAACGAGCAATATCACTGGACGGCATCATGAGACTTTAACAAGCCAGGACACAAAAGCCTCCCGGCATAGGCACGAAAAAAGTAGCCAAAGCATCTAGCTACACACAGCAAAAACTCCAAGATTCGCAAGAATTAGCGTTTAGCCGTTCGTTCCACCATTACCTTCGCAAATGGCAATAAGGCCTATCAAATCATCTTCACAAAACTTGGGGGCTAGATAACCTGATACATGAATATGCATGAAGCATCTCTACGAGATGGAAAAGGAGAACGAGCTGAAACGGGAACAGGAAAAGGAAGGAAATGTAGCCTAGATCTGATGTTGGAACAAACTATTTTTGCGAAAAACCCTTGACACTACCCCCGCTAGGAAGCGGTCCATGACTTCAGCCTTGTAGCCGGTAATGAAGATTGTCTCGGAAGGGACGAGTAGCCGAGCGTCACCCACAATCCAGTCAATGATGGTCTTTCCGCCGACGGGCAGCAGGCACTTGGGCAGGGTATTGGTGTAGGGGCGCATGCGCTCGCCCTTGCCTGCAACGGGCAGAATAATCTTCATAAAAATCCTATATATTCCCTTTCAAATATTCAATACTTCTCACTGTTTCATTCGCAATTTTTTCATTCACAGGCGTATAATCTATCGCAGTCTCAAGAATTTTTGGCAAGTCATCTAAATTGTGAGCAATGCGAGAATCCAAGTTAAACTGCTCTAGCAAATGAGTCAATTTATTACTATTCATCCCACGAACAATAGTCGCAAACGGTCGGTTGTATTTGATAGAAAATACAGAACCATGGAACGTATCCGTCACAATATAGGACGCATTCTTGAAATAGGCAAGTACTTCAAAAGGATGCGGTACAACCACATCGTCACACCAAGAGAAATAGTGTCCAACAGAAATCAGCTTCAGGCCTTTCGATTTTGCAAAGGATTTAATCGCAGCAATTTCACCTTTGTCCTTGATACGCCCCGGATATGTATACACAATCATATAATCTTTCAAGGGAATAGTTACAGGTAAAAGATGGTCATAATTATAAATCAAAACAGGATCCAAATGTTTTTCGGGTTCAACACCCGTAAGGGCTTTTACTGCATCAAAACTATTGGCGTCGCGGACGGAAACTTTATCCATCTTTGAAAGTAGACTTGCAACAACATCCTTTATACCGAGTTCCTGCAACTTTTCAACGGTTGTAGCGCCAAAAGAACCTGCGTAAGAAATAACTTTTTCTGCATTCAAGCCTTCACCAAAAAGTTGACGAGAAAAACCAAACCATGTCACTTGTGCACAGTTAAATACTTCATCGCTTCCAATAACCACCACATCGTAATGTTCTTTGTTTTCAACAGGCTTTACGCCCAACTCAGGCAAGAATTCTTTTGAAAACCGAGTCTGGAAACGCTTAATGGTTTTAAATCGCTTAACAAAGTCAATTCCTGCCAAACGTTGAATTAGTAGTTTAATCTTATGAAATTTACTGATTTTATACACCCCCAGTTGTTCACCGGGAACAATGTTGATAAAATCACAAGCATGCCCAAGCGATTCAATATTATGTTTTAACGAGTATGCCTGCAAAAAAGAACCGTAGTTCTTTACCTGCTGCATGGATAGAATTGCCACTTTCATAACGATTTCACCTTGTTATAAATTCGCTTGACAAAACTGAATAAGCCCAATTTAGAAGAATATTCTTTAATTATTTCCTTCAGATTTCGATTCGTCAAACCATATTTTTTCCCAATTTTTTTCAGCGACATTTGTTCATTCAAAAAATCCCGAATAATTTCATCCCTTTGGGGATGACAAGGAGAAGCATTTGTCAAATTATGATTTTCTATTAAAGCTTCATCCAAAGTTCTCTCCTCAACAAACGATTCTTCGTCTAAAGACTTTATTGCGTTCAGCCCTTTCTCTGTATTCGCTAAAACAAGTGACACGCCATTCATTGTGTCATATTTAAAGGAAAATCCATGACGACCGATTCCCCAAAAATCCGCCAAAGTGATGTCCCCAATTCGGGGAATCTTAGCATAGCTGCAGGAATAGCATGATTTCCTGAATAAAGCGCTCTTATCAAAAGCTTTCATATATAGGGCATTCGAACCATAAACCGGCGTAAATCGGGATCCATCAACAGAATAAGAAGGAAACATACCCCATCCATCACGTCGCCTAAATTCAAAACCTTGAATTTTCTGATTTCCGGGAGAAAGATCCAGCGACTTTTGTAATTTATCTATATAGCTTTTAAAAACAGCGTTTGACGGAACGCCATGACAAGCTAAATCTATCGTCAATAAGTTTTCGTAGTCTTTCTTTAAAAATTTTCGTAATCCCGATACCTGACACGGTGTACCACAAAAAAGAACTTTTTTTCGGTCTTCAAGGCGAGTTTTAATCGTTCTAAATATCAGCCCAATTTCACTCTGTAAATATTTACTACCACGAAGCAATTGCAAGTCACCAATTGTCTGAATCTCTATATGTCTACAAAGCAAATCAGAATTCAACGAAGCTCCGAAAACACTCCCACCCTCAGAAAGAATCCCTCTTGCAAAGGCGGAAAACATGCCCCCACTGGAACTAATTCTTCTATCAAGGTTATGCCAGCCAGCATTAACTTTAGGGGTAGAAGTTCCCCATGGCAGATTTGCAGATAATGCTGGACAGGTTCGTTCACACAATCCACAATTTACGCATTTATCATCATCGACAACGGGTTGAGAAAACCCCTCTTTGTCCGCAATCATTCTGATTGCATTTTTAGGGCAAATGTTGGCACAAGCGGAACAACCTGTACACGATTCTATTGATGCTAAAATTGGCATACAAACCTTTTTAGAATATTTATTTTACCATATACAAAAAAGACACACCAAACTCATCTATATTCTCTCTGAAACGTTTTTATATATTCGCACCACATCTGAGCAATTTTATCTTCAGCATATTCAGTTACAATTTTTTTCGCCTCCGCACCCATCGCATCAGCTTCAACGGGATGGTCCGCTAGATAACACATTTGTTTTGCAAGATTTTCTACATCATGAGGAGGAATTAACAAACCATTTACGGTATGTTTTATTAAAAGAGCCGCACCACCAGGACGGCAATCTGTTGATATGCAAGGCAAACCGATAGACATCGCTTCAATAAGAGCGTTGGGAATACCTTCGAAATCAGATGAAAGTACGAAAAATTTTGAATTCTTTATACTTTCTTGAGGTGAACAAGAAACCCCTCCCAAAATCACAGACTCATTCAGATTTAAGTTTGCAATTTGTTGTTCAAGTTTTTCTCTATCGGGACCATCTCCATAAATCGTTAAAGTGTAATCTGGATGACTTTTAAAAAAAATAGAAAATGCGGCTATTAGAACATCAAGCCTTTTTTGAAAAATATCAAGTCGAGCAAGTGTTACTATATTATTTTCGCGCTTTTCAAATGTATTGATTGATACATCAGACCTGCATAATACAGGATTAGGAATGATTGCCGTAGGATGTTTTATTTCTTTATAGAATTCTGCAACCTTTGGCAATTGGAAAACAGCCCCATCAGCCAAGCAAAAAAAGGGTTTGACAATTTTCATTACCGTGTAATGCGGTTTGAAAGGGTCATTTCGTTCGCAAACGACAGATTTTGCTCCAGTTCCAAGGCTAGCCAACATGTTCAAAATATTCGCATCAAGTAAAAAGGATATAACGCACAAAGGTTTCACCCTTTTTACAACTTTACGGACCGCTCTAAATTGAGATATGAATCCCTTATTTTCCAAATCAACTCTTATCCAATTAATATTTGGCGACAGTTCCGTGACATCATTTTTCATATAAGTGAATACAGTTACCTCAAAACCCCTATCAGCCAACGCCTTAGCCACCCACATAAACATCTTGTAGGCTCCGCTATAACGAAGCTTTTTTATAATCATCAGAATCTTCATTTTATTCCTTAATCTTTATCACCTTTGCCGGCACCCCACCTACAACGGCATTATCAGGAATATCCTTAGTTACAACGGCACCAGCGCCAATAGTCACATTATTCCCAATCTTTACTGGTCCGAGGATTGTAACACCCGTACTAACATAGCAATTGTCACCAACGGTAATCGAACAATCAATTTGTGGATTTTTTTTCCCAAAAAGAACCATTGGCAAAATGGTGCAATTAGCGCCCATTTTTGTTTGAGGTCCAATTCTTACAAAACCAGGGTGCGGCAAAAGAAGCCCGGGTCCTGTCGTATTCGGAAATATGTATATGCCATATTTCAAGCAATTTTTTCTGTATTTTAAAAAGTAAAACGCATAAAGCAACTTGCAAATCAAATTCTTCTTATTATTCTGATAAAATTCCAATTTGCGCAGAGTCTCAAGATATTTTCGAGTTAACGCGTGTTCGCCATATGTCAACGTCGCTAGAAGCGGGTGCTTCATATTTTGGCGTACTAAATCAGCTTTAATATAAGCTTTCAAATCGGATTTTGTTCTAATCATTTTCAATTATCCTTTGAAATTCATTCATGCTAGCCGAATGATAACTACTACTCACTCGTCCCAATTTCGACGCCTTCAACATAGCCGATGCCAAAGACTCAGCATCTTCTGGCTCAGCTAAAAAACCATTAACGCCATTTTCTACTATTCTAGAAATAACAGGGATACACTTCGTGGCGGCAACAGGAGTTTCCAAATAAAGAGACTCAATTAAAACATTCGGTAGGCCCTCGTTACGAGAAGACAAAACGAAACAATCAGCATTTTTGACAAACACATAAGGATTTAGTTGAAAGCCCTCAAAAAAAACTTTATCAGAGACTCCCAATTCTTTAGCAAGTTTCAGAACTTCAATATAACAAGCTTCGCAATTCTCGGTAATCTTTCCTAAAATATGCAATCTTGCATTTGGCTGCTGATTAAGCACAAACCTAAAGGCCTTTACTAAAATATCAAACCCCTTCACAGGCTGGCAGCGTCCTGATGCAACATATACAACATCCCCATTTTCAACAAAAGGAGAAGGAGCATTCTTTTTTTCGTCAATCGTCATCTCATCAATGGGATTCTGAAGAGCGTAAACCTTCTTTTTCGGGAGTTTAATTTTATCGGTCAGTTCCAAAGACATCTCGTCCGTCTGAGCAATAACAGCATCTGCAAAACGATAGAAAACTCGCAACACCAACTTTTGTATTGCAGACAAAGTGTATATGTAGTTGTTGTTCCGAACTACAAATTTAATTTTTGGGAAAAATGGAGCTAAAGCGAGCAACTTTGTATTTACAAATGTAATTGAGGAAAAAACAACATCTGGTTTTTCTCTTGACACAATCTTCTTCAAAGCAAGAATAAGCCTAAGACCCCTGCACTTAGGAATACGCAAAAGAGTATATTCCTTAGGAATAAAATTTTCAATATTTAAAACACCCTTTGCATCACCAACTAAGCAAAAAGAAACCTCAAATTTTTCTCGATCCAAATTCTTTCCAATGGTAACAGTAACGCGTTCTGCACCGCCAACACCAGACTGGAGAAACATCAAAACTTTCTTTTTCATACAGGCCCCATATATTTAAAGCATTTTCCCGGTTTCAAGGAACCGGTTGTGCATCTCGAAGGCGCGGTCGAGCGCGAGCGGCAAGTGTTTGCCCTTCGCATGCCTGAGGCCGTATTCCAGAAAGTCCATCAGGGGCTCGCGGAAGTCCGGGTGCGCGCAGTTCTTGATAATGAGCCGTGCACGGTCTTCGGAAGCAAGCCCGCGGAGATCGGCAAGGCCCTGCTCCGTCACGAAGATCTGCGTGTCGTGTTCCGTATGGTCCACGTGGCTCACGTAGGGCACTATGCTAGAGATGGCGCCACCCTTCGCGACCGAAGGCGTGAGGAAGAACCCGAGGGCACAGTTGCGTGCGAAATCCGCAGAACCGCCGATGCCGTTCATCATCGCCGAGCCGCACACGAGGCTGCTATTCACGTTCCCGAAGATATCCGCCTCGAGGGCGGTGTTCATCGAGATGACGCCCACGCGGCGAATGATGTCGGGGCTGTTGCTCACCTCTTGCTGGCGGAGCACGAAATGCTTCTTCCAGTCGGCCGCATTCTGTACAAACTCGCGCTGGGCACCTTCGGACAACGTAAGCGCCGTACCGGAAGCGACACCGAGCTTGCCGTTCTTGAGTAGCGGAAGCACCGCCTCCTGGATGACCTCGGTAAACAGGTCGATGCGTCCGAGACGTTCGTCGTTCGCCATCGCGCAGAGGACCGCGTTCGCGACCTTCCCGACTCCGCTCTGGTAGGCCATTCCCTTCGGGAGCCTGCCGTGCGATTCCTCGAACCGGATAAAGTCGAGGATGCGTTCGCCGATGTTGCGCGAAACGTCGTCGGATTCAACAAACGGGGTCACCTCGTCGTAGCCGTCATTCTCGACGACCGCGACGACCTTATTCACATCAATCTTCACGAACTCGTCGCCCGCGCGGTCACCCGCACCGTATATCGCGAGCGGCCTTGCATGCGGGGCCAGTTCCGGGAGGGCGTTGTCGTGGATTCCCATGCAGCTGTCGCCCAGGCGGGTGTTGAGTTCCAAAATAATCTTCGGCGCCATGTCGAGGTAGCAGACCGAATTTCCGCCGGAAGTAGAAAGGCACACGCGGCCATCGGGCAGTATGGCGCTCACCTCGATAATCGCAACCGTAGGCGCGGGCACGGCACCCGTGCGCACGAGGTAGCCCATCTTCCCGAGGTGGGCGTCGATATAGCGGATGCTCCCGTCGTTTATTCCCTTGCGGAGGCTCGGGTTGCTCTGGTAGGGCATGCGCAGCTTGAGCGCACCTGCGCGGGCCAGGGCCCCGTCGCAGCTGTCGCCGGTCGATGCGCCCGCATAGAGCGTTACCTGGAAAGGCGTGCCGGCAGCATGCAACATCTCGGCACGGGCAGCGAGCGCGAGGGGAACCGCCTTCGGGTAGCCCGCGAGCGTAAAGCCCGAAACTCCGAGAATATCGCCATCCTGAATCATCGCCGCGGCATCTTCCGCGGAGCACTTCTTGCTTGTAATCCAGTTCATAATATTCAATTCAATAGCAACTAGTTGTTTTTTATACCGCATTAAAAAAACAGACCACTTTTATAATCGACATTCTTACACATCATTCTCATCTGTCGGCAAATGTATCAAATCTCCAAAAGTTCTATCCCATTCTTTGGGTGAAAACGGCGCCATTCCGGAACCTGGGAAAAAAGTTAATTCTCCAAAATAAATAGTTCCATTGACATTATATAAATCAACTCGAATAAAATGAAAATTTTCGGAAAGTTTGGTCGCAAGTTCGACCATCTTTTCAAAATTTTGTGGTTTAGGCAAGTTTTCTTTCGAAAAGCTATGACCTTTTTTGATTGGCATATGATTCCAATTCAAATCAAAATAATCAAAAGTCAAATTGGAGCTTCTATTTCCACATACCAAAACACAATAAGGGCGGCCTTCAAAACAATAGAATTTGTAATCTTTCAAATCCGAATCTGACTCCAAAAATTTTTCCGCTATAACTCGACGAGGCACTTTTGCATACGGGTACTCTCTATTTTGAATTACATAGGTTCGTTTTAATCCTTTACGAATTTTTTTCCTTACTTCTTCAAAATCAAGTTTCTTCTTATCCTTGCAAACAACCAAGCCACCACTATCATGAGTACACTTCAAAACAAACTGAAGAGGAAGTCGGTCGAAATCAATTTCTTCTGCATTATTAAAACTCGCTATTGTAGGAATAATGTATTCACGTCCTATTTTCGAAGCCACGTAATCTTTCACTGCTGCTTTATCCACTAAACAGGTATATTCCTCATGTCGATCATAAACTTTCATCCATTGAAGTTTTTCACTAAATGTTTTTGGATGTTTCCAATCCATCCAATATCCAAATCGAGTCCAAAACTTAATGCTGAGATACAATTTATCCGGCAAGCAACGAGCTATCGTCCTAGACACATGATAGCGAATTTTCCAAAATTGTCTTTTACTCATATTTTACCCTCACCTTATATTCAATTTATCAAAAATATTCATCCATTTATTGACAATTTCACTTACCAAATAACACTTAGACCGTTTTACGGCATTCATTTGACATTCATGACGATAGCGCTCATCTAAAATCATCTTTTCTATACAAGAAGCCAAAGCATCAACATCCTCTACAGAGCAAAGCAACCCTTCTTTTTCATTTGTAATAATTTCACGCTGTCTTCCTTTGTAGTCACAAGCAACGCAAGCGCAACCTTGAGACATTGCTTCAGTTAGCACCATGCCAAAGCCCTCATATCGACTGCTTAAAACAAAAATTGACGCTTTTTGATATTGTTCAAGCATGTCAACAAAACCTAATAAATCCACCTGCGACGCAATTTTTTTTTCATTAATAATCTTTTGCAAATATTCTGGATTTCCATCTCCAGCAATCTTTAACTTCCAATTTGGATATTTGAATGCGATTTGGCTCCATGCATCTATCAACAAATCAAAGCCCTTATAGTGCCAAGCATTCAAACGCCCAGCTGCCAAAATACTTTCTTCTTTATCAGGTATATTCTGCACAGGCACGAATGAAACGGGGTTCGGCAAAACATATGTATTAGAAGTAAAGTCTGCTCCCATTTTTTTGGTTAAGAAATCCTTATCTGCCTGAGTTAAAACGGTTACAGCATCAAACAACTTGTTTGTCGCAAATTTTTGTTCATATTGAATTTTCTTCATTGGAGCTGAGGCAGGACGCTCATAAGAATTATGTTCCGTTATAATTATTGGAACCTGACGCAATCCCTTCATGGCTTTCTTTATTTTCATCCCCCATTGTGGCAAAACACATATCACCACATCGGGGTTCGATTTTTTCAAAATGTGACGAATTTTTCGGGTCTTAATAAACTGGGGAATAATTTTCGTTGCAATCTTGTCGTTTAAGGCACATTCATAATATATGTTGCTTTCAGAGGGAACCTCATAAGTTACCGGCGAGCTGTAGCTTCCAAGCAAAAAATCAACCGAAAGCCCTTCTTGGACAAAACCTTTTGCCCACATAGAAGCAACTCTTTCTGCACCACCATGAGTTAAGCGCCAAACACAAAGTAAAATTTTCATATTCATTCCTTTTTCGGTAGAATCAATTGCAGCATTAAAGAATCAAGATCTTTAGATGATTTTCTTATTCCAAAACCGGCCCCATTCATGCCCCATAATGTATAGGAAATATTATTTTCTCTAAGAACATGAACTAAATCGTTAAACCAAGAATATCGAACAGAATCCGGCACTGTTCGTCGACATCCAAATTCTCCAACATTTAAACGAAGCCCATATTTTTTTGCAACAACGACAGCCTTTTCTATTTCTAAACGCATTGTATTTATATCAAAATTTTTTTTTGCATAAGCATATTTCTTTTTTAGGGAATCTGGCATTTTTTCAAATTGATCTTGAGGAATTGTCGATCCCGGATATACGACAGGCCCTTCATAATAACGAGCAGAGCTCCAATGAGCCTTGTAATGAGTTAACACATTAGGCTTGTAGAAATGAAATGTCAGTATCAAGTTCTTATCTGTTTTCGGAAGGTTTAGATACTTAAACGTCCACAACTGATTCCCTCTATTCGAGCCGATAAAAAGCATTCGTTCGGGCTCTTTTTCTCTAATAAAATTAATCCATTTAAAGACTAATTCATTCCATGCATCGTGACTATCTTTTGGTGCAGCAGGCTCATTCAAACATTCATACGCCAAAAAATCTACAGGATAACGCATTAACATATTTTGCAATTTTTCCCAAATCTCAAAGAAATGCGCTTTACTTTTTTCATTAAAAAAAAGGGGGCTTCCGTCTTTGCCAAAATGATGATCTCTAGTAACATGCAAATCCAAAACAACTTTCACACCCAATTTTATACAATACTCAATTCGGTCATCTAAAACCGCTATCACGTTTTCCCTAAAATTCAAGTCATCGTCAAAAAGACTTTCCTCACTAACCGGAATCCGAACATGATCAAAGCCAAGTTCTTTCAAAAAAACAATTTTGGTCCTTGTGCACATCGTATCTAACGTCAATGAATCTAAGGTTTTAACCTCCAACCAATTATTGAGATTAATTCCTCTCTCGATAAAAAAAAGTTGATTATCTATTTCTTTAGGAAATGGCTTTGTCACAAAAAAAGCCACACAAATAAAAAAACAAAAAAAACTCACTAAGACATTCATTTTTCTAAATATTTCTTAGGGACAATATTGCAAAAAACTGATGGCGAAAAGAATCTAGAACAAATGAAAAGAAAAGTCAATGAAGTAAAACCAGATGCAAAAGAATTACTTATTGACGCAAGGAGCACATACAAAGATATTATTTCTATTTTCACTCTCGTTGGATACTCTTTAAAAAATTTACACAGCAATTTTCCATACAAAAAATATGCGACAAATGTAAAAAGCAAGCCAAACAGTAAAATATGTATTATAAAGAAACTTTCAATTATAAGGACTCTCATTTCCAACATTACATTTTGCAAATTTTGCATTGACATACCCCAAACAAAATTTCGCCAATTTGAATCGAGCAAATACTCATACATTCTTGAGCGCACATCAATTGAACTATCATCAGCAGATATATGAATTAATCTTGAACCAAAACCCAAATAGAACGCAAATAGAGCAAATATACATACTATTACAAGCAGTAGAACAGCAATTATGTTTTTACTCATACTTTTTTTCATATGAGTAAAAACATAATAAAATAAATACGCAAGACTAACAACGATTGACATTCGTCCCTGAAAACACAAAAGAGAAAGAAAGCCCAAGGTCCACAAGAAAATTTTCACCTTTAATTTTAAATCACTATTCAAAATAAATGCAAGCATACCACTCACAATCAATGCGCTTGTCAAGCTTGCTCCAGCTAATGCGACAGATCTATTCACGACTCGGAATCCAGCAAGGCCGTCTTCATATGTAGTATTTTGATAATTTAATATATGAAAATGTCCTAAATATTCAATAATGGCAAAAGAGACGGTCAAAAAGAAGAACCCCGTCACGCAAAAATACATTATTTGAAAATATTTCTTATTATTATAAAATAAACTTTCGTCTGGAATTGTAAAGGCTACCATCATCGGTAACGCCATAATTAGGATACTTTGTACAGAGCCCGAAAGCATTCCTGTGAAGGATCTAACAACAAATAAGATTATAAAGAATACTCCAAAAGCCCTAAGCAACGAATCTTTTTGTTTCTTTTGACACAAGGAAAAAAAAGTCAAAACAAACATAAAATACAGTACATATTGCTTCACATGCAAAGTCGAAGCAATGTTAGGTAACAAGAAGAAAAAAGCCAAAAGTACAATGTATTTCAAAGACATTTTAGAATTTACTCATCACAAAAATCATGATTCATTGATTTATCCAAGGGATAAACACTTTCATTCGGATGTTCCGCAAAAAACTTCCATATTTGCATTTCAAACTTTTTATTATTAATACGCCTGAGGCCCGAAGAAAGTAATTTTGCGGGAATTCCGCCAATAGAAGATTCCTCGGGAATATTAGACATATCCTTATTTACTAAACTATGGCTTGCAACAATCGTTTTATTTGGAATTACCGCACCAGCAGCAATTGTCGATGAATTACAAATCCAACAAGAGTCGCCAATACGAATCGGTTTACAATATCTTCCAACCGTTCCCTTTTCAAAATTCGCAACAAAATGAAAGTTTGAATCTAAAATTTGGCAACGATGGGTAATTCTTGTAAAATTTCCTACTTTAACATATTTATGCGCTGTTATATTACAACAGTGCATAATCTTAGCGTTTGCGCCTACATCCAAAACCCCATTTCGTCCTACATTGATTTTATTCGCTGTATATATAAGACAAGGCCCCCTAAAAAGGATTTTCCCCCAATTATTAATAGCGGTACTTTCACCGGGATTTGATGGAGCCCCTGAATTCGTCTGATTTAAACGAATCATACCGCATTTACATTTCTCAACGCATTCCATATCCCCATAAAGAGCGAAGAGTTTCGGCCAGCCATACACAAAAACAGGAAATCTTATAGCCTGCTTAAAGGGAAAGCTTCGAAAATTTAAATATAGTGTAATTAACGGATTAAACCAATTTCGATAAGGCAAAGATTCAATCCAACGACAATAAAACTGTCCCAATTTCCAAAAAACCTTTTCTTTTCTGCCTTTTTTCATTTTTTTAAGACCTTTTTCTTGAAAACAACCAACAATGCTTTACGTTCAACCGCATTCAACCCAATAAAACAGATAGTCAAAAGATTAATAATCATTACTAAAGAACCTAAAGCCACTCTATGCGTCACAGATTCACTCATTAAACCGTGCATAATTAAGCCTATTCCTCCAGATAAAGCCACTAAGCCAACTATTGGAAAAAGCACCTTCTTAATATATTCTACTAAAGACAAGGGAATGTATTTTTTTATTATAAAAAGAACCACCCAAATATACACAAATCGAACACAAATATTTGTAATGAAAACACTTGCCGCTGGAAAACCGAGTTTTAGAAAAACATAGGAAATCGGGAAACTCATCAAAAAAACAGAACTTCCAATACAAATATACCTTTTCAGTTTTCCCACAGCAAGCGCTATTGACCATATAGGATTATTGAGAATATTCACTAAGGAATAAGCTAGTATCAAATTAACAAATAATCCCGTATTTTCAGGAACCTCTTTCAACCAAACAGAGAGAACCACATCAACGCAAAGCATCATCGGCAAGCAAAAGAACCAAAGCAAAAAAAACGAATACTTAGACGTTCCATAAAACAATTTCATTAAATAGTCATAATCTTGGGCCGCGTACGATTTTGTCAATTGTGGCCTAACAGAAACAAAGAAATTTGTCGCATAATTATTAATTGCATGATTTAAATGCGATGCAATCGCCTTGGCGGCATTAACAACAGGCCCAAAGAAAATATTTAACAAAATATCAATGCCTTGATTATTTATCGCCCATACCGCTGTGCCAACAGAATTCCACCCAATCATTGAAAAAGTTTCTTTCACATCATTTCGATTAAGCAAAAAATGAAATTTACATTCTGCATATTTTCTTTTGCAATACAGGTAATAAAAAAACTGTATAGAAAAAGCAACCAAAACGAGAAGTACAGAATACATTATTAGTCTATCAACTGGAGACAGAGAAATCAAAAAAGCTATACCTAACTTAGCCAAGCCCTCATAAATTCCAACATAAGAGTATATCTTCATGTTTTCATGAGCAATTATAGCAGAATTATAAACAACACCAAGAAGGGTCACAACTAATGAAACAACCATTAACTGAAAAGTCCAAAATGCAGCGGTCATCCTCCCTGCAGGAATTACTAGTTTATTATACAGGAACCACATCCCCACCGTTTCTGCCAATAAGACAATAACTAGAGCAATAAGAATATACAATGTCTGGTGTTGGCAGAACGTTTTTAATGCAAGATCCGCATTTTCTTTTCCTAAAGCAACGTTCAAATAGCGCTGTGTTACATTTGACAACGAAGAGCGAAAAAAGACAAACATTGATGTCAATCCGCCAACAACGCTATGAATACCATAATCAACAACACCGAGTTTATCAAGAACCACTCGTGATGTATAAAAAGCAATGAACATAACAAAAAGCATTCGGAAATAAAGAAACAAAGTGTTCTTTAAAATCCGTTTACTTTTTGTCGATTCCGATTCAGCCATCATTATCAGAAAAACTATTTCAAGTAATACTCAGCATACCATTCCGCAAACTTTCTCAATCCTTCGCGGAGTGGAGTGGAGGGTTTGAAGCCGAAATCTTGCTCCAGGGCAGTCGTGTCGGCGTAAGTTACAGGCACATCGCCGGGCTGCATGGGAACGAGCTCCTTGTGCGCTTCGAAGTCGTAATCGGCAGGAAGCACCTTCGCACGGACAAGTTCTTCTTGGAGGATTGTCACAAAATCGAGCAGATTTTCTGGATGGTTATTACCGATATTGTAAACCTTGTACGGCGGAAGCGGGAGACCGTCTTCGCCGTTCTGCTTTTCGGGGGCATGTTGCATAACGCGGACAACACCTTCGACGATATCATCGACAAATGTGAAGTCGCGCTTGCACTTGCCGTAATTGAAAATCTGGATAGTCTTGCCAGCCTTGAGCTTGTTGGTGAAGCCGAAATACGCCATATCGGGGCGACCGGCAGGGCCATAGACGGTAAAGAAGCGAAGGCCTGTGCTGGGGATGTTGTAGAGTTTGCTGTAGGCATGCGCCATGAGTTCGTTGCTCTTTTTGGTAGCGGCATACAGCGAAACCGGATTATCGACCTTGTCGTCGGTGGAATACGGAATCTTCTTGTTGCTGCCATACACGCTGGAGGAGCTGGCATACACGAGGTGTTCGACTTCAAAATGCCGGCACGCTTCTAGGATATTGTAGAATCCGATGAGATTGCTCTGGATATAGGCATCCGGGTTCGTGATGGAATAGCGAACGCCTGCCTGGGCGGCGAGGTTCACGACAACGGCAAAGCGGTATTTTTCGAAGAGACTGTCAATGGCAACCTTGTCAGCGAGGTTCGCTTTGACGAAGGTCCATTTTTTTCCAGTTGAGGTCGCGAGGGATTCGATTTCCTTAAGACGTTCGAGCTTGATGTTCACGTCGTAATAATCGGTGATGGAATCAAGGCCCACGAGTTCCGAACAATTATAGTCATTGAGTAGCTTTTTGCAGAGGTTGCAACCGATGAATCCGGCGGCTCCGGTCACTAAAACAGTTCTTCCGTCTAGAATAACATTCTTGTCAAGCATAACTAGCATCCAATCGCACTATACTCGAAGCCAGCTTCGGCGAGTTCTTTCGCGTCGTAAATGTTGCGACCGTCAATGATGAGCGCGTTCTTCATGGACTTCTTCATCACGCCGAAGCTCGGCATGCGGAACTGCTTCCATTCGGTCACGAGCAACAAGGCGTCGGCATCGAGCAATGCTTCGTACATGTCGTTGCAGTACGTGACGATGTCGCCCACGCGACGTTTGCATTCGTTCATTGCAACCGGGTCATACACGCGGACGGTAGCACCGGCCTTAGTGAGCAAGTCAATCAGCACGAGGGCGGTCGCTTCGCGCATATCGTCAGTTTCCGGCTTGAAAGCGAGGCCCCACATGGCAATCGTCTTGCCTTTGAGGTTTGCTTCGCCGCCAAAGCGCTTCGCAAGCTTATGAAAAAGCACCGTCTTCTGGTATTCGTTCACGTCTTCGACAGCCTTCAGCACGCCCATCTTGTAGCCGTTCTTTTCGGCGGTCTTGATGAGGGCCTTCACGTCCTTCGGGAAACAGCTTCCACCGTAGCCGCAGCCAGGGTAAAGGAACTTGGAACCGATGCGGGTGTCGCTACCGATGCCCTTGCGGACCATGTTCACGTCGGCGCCCACAAGTTCGCAGAGGTTCGCAATGTCATTCATAAAACTGATGCGGGTCGCGAGCATGGAGTTCGCTGCGTACTTGATCATTTCTGCACTCGGGATGTCGGTGAAAATCACGCGGAAGTTGTTGAGCATCATCGGGCGGTACAGGCGGGTCATGAGTTCCTTCGCCTGTTCGCTTTCGACACCTACTACCACACGGTCAGGTTTCATGAAGTCCGTGATGGCAGAACCTTCTTTGAGGAATTCCGGATTGCTCGCCACGTCGAACGGGACCTTCACGCCGCGCTTGTCGAGCTCTTCCTGGATGGCGGCCTTGACCTTCTTAGCGGTACCGACCGGAACAGTAGACTTAGTCACGAGAACGGTGTATTTTTTGATGTTCTGACCGAAAGTGCGTGCCACGGCGAGAACATACTGCAAGTCTGCAGAACCATCTTCATCCGGGGGCGTACCCACGGCGCTGAAAACCATCTCGACATCGTCAAGGATGCTCGCCAAGTCGGTCGTAAACTTCAGGCGGCCTTCGCGCTGATTGCGCAGGACCATCTCGTCGAGACCCGGTTCGTAAATGGGGATTTCGCCCTTCTGGAGAGATTCAATCTTTGCCTGGTTCACATCCACGCATGTCACATTGACGCCCATTTCAGCAAAACATGTGCCGCTAACGAGTCCAACATAACCGGTTCCAACAATCGCAATATTCATATTTTTTCCTTAAATTTCAGGATTTAATCTCTATTTTTCCTGGTACCAATTTTTCCTTCAAAAACTTCACCGGAAAGCAAAATGTAGCCAGCAAATACCGTTTCCGTGTATGCTTTTCCTTAATCATGCGGTACACAAAGCGGAGGTTCAGCGCATCAAAAAATCTAGGGTAGTAGGTGATCTTTTTCCTTGCCGTCTGCGAAATAAACCCGCCGCACGTAAAGGCGATACCGCCGTATCCGGCATTTTTCAGGCGCTCTAGGAACCTTTCCTGCCGCACTATCCCCATCCCGCAAATCACAAAGTCCGGGTTGACGCGCATGATTTTCTCGATTTCGGTGTCAATTTCACGCTCGTCGGCAAAGTAACCGTTGCGGAACCCGACAAAGTTCAGCTCGGGGTAGTGTTCGCTGAATATGGAGACCGACCGTTCCACTTCGTCCTGCTTGCCGGCCACGATATAGATGCTCTTGCCGTGGACTTCGGAGTAGCGGAAGAGTTCCGGGGCAAGCGACGTCATGTCGAAGCTGCGGCGCTTGACGTGTTTGCGGTAGAGCCACTTGATGGCAATGGCCAGGAACTTGCCGTCGACAAAAATTCCGTCGAATTTTGAAAAAAGGTCCCTGTTCTTGAGGGCGTCCAGGTACGAGACCGGGTTGAGGAAGGTGTAGATTTTCCCCCTGTCCTCGAACATTTCCGTATAGCACGGGTTCGTCGCGACTATCTTCTGGACCAAGACTGATTTGGGCATAATCAAGCTATTTCCCCATTACAAGGAACTTCGGGTAGTGGTTCGGTCAACAAAATGTCACTATACAACATCATCGCAAGGGTCTCGAGTATTCTATTAGGTAAAAATTTAGAAAATTACAGATATGCTACAAGGGGGTTACATCTTTTATAGCGGAGAAACATGGTGTTGCTTACAACATAGTGATATAGAACACGCTCTCCTAAGGAGCATACGAAGAATCTTTAGCGTAAAGTTTCGAAAATAAACTAGCCCCGAAGCGGGACGCTTCGGGGCGGTAGTCAGGTAAATCCGTAGGGATTTTAGCCCTCTTCGAGGGCTTCCTTGTACTCGTCGACTGTGGCGATGTATTCGTCGATCATGTCGTCCTTGGAATCGAGGTAGGCAAGGATCTTTTCCAGATGCTCTTTCTTGAACACGGCCTTGAGCTGACGGCTTGCGTGGCCGCGGTAGCCCCATTCCTTGAGGATTTCGTCGGTCACGACGAAGGAGTCGTTCATCGACACGAAGCGCATCGGGCCGTAGACTGCCCAGTTGTGTTCCATCTGCATGCATTCCGGTTCTTCCATTTCGGGGTGAGCCAGGTAGCGCTGGATGTGGCGGGTGCGCACGTCCTTGATCTTGTCGATGCGCATATAGCCCATAATCAGGTACTTGTTGCGGAGTTCGGAATCGCTGAGGCCTTCGTAGCGGGTTCCGAAAAGAATGTAGCGGCTCTTAGCCTTGAGGATGGCGTTGATAGCCTTCACGTTGTAGCAGCTCATGAGGCCGTAGGTGCTGGTTTCGTAGTTGGGTTCGTAAAGGAAACCCTTGCCGTTCTCGTTCAACTGGTCGCGGACCGGCATTTCGGACTGGTGGCTGGTTTCGACGTAGAGCAGGCTTCCGGCGGCATTGCCGCGGTAGTCCTGCCAACCTTCGAGATTGATCTGTGTTTTAGGCATTTTGACATCCACTCTAGTTAGGTTAAACTTTGGGAACCCCGAACTTTTGGCCCGGAGTCCCCTTTTTATAAAAATCCTACAAGCGGACTACTTATGGTAGTCCGTTGCCTATTTTCAACATGCAAGATACAAATTTATAAGCTAGAAGGTGACCGACTCCGCCGAAAAACCCGTCATTCCAAAGAGAGATGCCCCTTTTTCGAAGAATTTCGCGGTATCGGTCGTCAAAAAATGAGTTTTTCCATCTTTTGTAAGGCGCGCATCCATTTCCGGATGGCGTTTCAGGTAGTCCACGGTCTTTTCGGACACGATGTCACCTTGGAAAACGAGGTTCACGTTCGCGGGTAGCGCCGAGCGGATCGCCCCTTCCAGGAGCGGGTAATGGGTACAGGCAAGCAGCACGGTATCGATTTCCGGATCCTCGACCAGGAGGACGTCCACGTCCTTTTTTACAAAGAACTTCGCCCCTTCGGATTCACGTTCACCGTATTCCACCAGCGGAACCCACATGGGGCATGCATGCTGCGTCACGTGCAGCTCGGGGTAGAAATGGTTGATTTCAATCAGGTAGCTGCCCGAAGATACTGTACCCACGGTCCCGAAAATGCCAATATGTCCCGACTTGCTGAACTTGCCGATTTCTTCGGCGGTAGGCCGCACAATGCCGAGCACTCGCCTGTCGGGAAACTCGTAAGGGAGCACATCCTGCTGGATGCTCCGAAGCGCCTTGGCCGATGCCGTATTGCACGCCAATATCACCAGCGGGCATCCGCGGCGGAACAGTTCGCGCACCGCCTGCAGCGTGTAACGAAATATAGTCTCGAAAGTCCTCGAGCCATAAGGGGCGCGCGCATTGTCGCCCAGATAAAGGTAGTCGTACTGCGGAAGCGCCTGTTGCAGATTCCTAAGAATCGTGAGGCCGCCAAAGCCCGAATCGAACACGCCGATCACAGGGCGTCCTCCATCATCTTGTGAACCATAGGGAGCATATCGACTTTCGGGTCGAACTTCGCATTTTCCTTGCGACATTCCAGAACATCCACTGGGGAGAGCACCTTCACGTTCACCTTGCAGCGTCCCCAACCTTTACGGCGTTCCCATACGGGGCCGGAGCCCTTGATGACAAGCGGGAGAAGGATGGCGTCGTTTTCGCAGGCAAAGCGGAACACGCCACTTTTGAAAGTGCCGAGCGCACCGGTCTTGCTGCGGGTGCCTTCGGGGAATATAAAGATTCTTGACGATTGGTTCCTTTCGGCGATGGCCTTGCGCACGGCACGCGCCGCGCCGCCCTTTTCGCGATTCACCAACACGCAGCCAATCTTGAGCATCCAGAAATGCAAAAACGGAATACGGCCTAGCGACTGCTTTGCCACGAAACCCACGGTTTTCTGAATGGCGAGAAATACGATCGGAATATCGACGAACGAATTGTGGTTGCCGACAACAAATACGGGGCGGCACCAATCCACCTTGCCAAGCTCCGCCTGGTTTTCAATGGAGAGGTCCACCCGCAACAGATACATGCACAGGCGAGAAAATTCCTGAATCTTGTAGTCCAGCCAAACGTCCAGTTTCTTGCCGTAGCGCAACTTGAAAAAAGGAAGCAAGAGTATATGCACGAACATATACAATAGCACCACTGTCGCCACATAGATTTTAAACAAGATTACCGGCATACAAAAATTCCAACTGCGATTCCGGTTTGTATCAAGAGACATGTCAGCGCGCATACCCGTGGGCATACCTCTTGGCAAAAAGCGAGAACGCCTGAACTTGCGCAGCTTGCCTTTCCAGAATCTACGCCTGCAATATAACAAAATCAGATAGGCCTCGGCGCGGGTCACACCGACATAATAAAGCCTACGTTCCTCTTCTAGCTGCTTTTTTCGGGCAGCCCGGTTCCCGGTACACTCTCCGGGCGTGAGTTTTTCGCAAAGTCCGGCATAGTACACGACCGCATACTGTAGTCCCTTTGAAGCATGTACGGTTTCGACATGGACTCCGTCTTCGACACTCACCTCGGGCAAGACCTCGCCCGACTCCGTTTCTGCCGCACTCGATACAATGTCGCCCGCCACGGGGATCCCGTAGTCACGAAGTGCCTGTTCGTAATAAAGGCGTTGCCGATTGTAGCGCACCAGAATGGCAAACTGCATCCACTTGAGATCGTAACCTAGCCGAAGTTCCTTGATTGACTCGACGATTTTCAGGATTTCTTCGACAGGGTTTTCGGATTTCCAAACTTCGGGCTTGCGGTTTTCCTTGTACAGAGGATTTCCGCCTGATCCGTTCAGGTTCCCCGCGCGCAGCACCTTGCGCAAGTGGAGAGGCTTGTTCTTGAAGATTTCATTTGCAAGGTAGAGGATATTCGGAACGGAGCGGTAATTCCATTCCAGGCGAATGAGCGTACTTTCCTTGAAGTCTTCGCAAAAGCGTTCGATATTCCCGATGTCTGCCCCGCGGAACCCGTAGATGGCCTGGTCGTCATCCCCCACCACGAACAGCTGCTTACGATCGCCAAGCAGATTCTTTACCAACCGGTACTGCGACGGGTTGATGTCCTGGTATTCATCGACCAGAATTTCTTTCCACATTTCCCGAAAATATTCACGGGCAGCCGCATTGGTTTCAAGCAGGCGAATGGCAAGATAGATTAGGTCCTCGAACACGACCTGCCCCGACTGGAACACCGATTCGCGAAGGGGTGCAAGTTTCGCCGTCACGGCCTCGCCGTATTCATCCGAGAAAAGCCTTTCGCGAGAAACTTTCGCCCTGAGTTTCAGTTTCGAGACTTCTCGGGCAAAGTCGCGCTCCGAAGATTCCGTAGGCGACGGCATTTTCTTAAATCCAAGGAGTTCGTATGCATAAGAACCTTGTGATTCGACAGGCTCATCAACTAGTTCACTTCGGCCTTGCTCAGTGAACTTGTCACTAGGACTCTGCACTTGCCAAAGGGCAAGTTCACTTCGGCACTGCTCAGTGAACTTGCCTACAGGTCCCTGAGCTTGTCGAAGGGGCGGCACTCGGCACTTTAGCATGTACAGTGCAAGCGAATGGAACGTACACAGCCGCACCCCCGCATCGGGGAACAGTTTCTGCACGCGTTCGCGCATCTCGGCGGCGGCCTTTGCAGTAAACGTGAGTGCCAGAATTTTTTCGGGTTCGACACCGCATAAAATGCGGTACTGGATTCGCTTGGTCAACACCGAGGTCTTGCCCGAACCGGCGCCCGCCAAAATTAAAAGTTGAGCATTTTTCTCATGGTCGTGCAGCACCGCCGCACGCTGGTCTGAATTCAGTCCCTTGAGGATTTTTTCGGCGTCCATAACGCCTCATTGTATGGCTCCTGGTACGTGTACCGAGGCGCCGCTATATATCAACCGTCGCTCACCTTGCGGAGAGCGTCGTCACATCATTTCGAATCGGCTGTCGCCGTGCCGTTTTCCAAAGCGGAATCATCGCGTACCGCGTTTCCGTTCACACCTGCCGGAGCACCTCCGAGCAAGAATACGAAAGCACCGAACAGGCTCAGCACCAAGCTTACAAGGTAGGCCAGCAGCTGAATGACTACCGATTCAAGTCCCGGAACCCCGGCACGGGCAAACAGCGACTGCGCCAGAAGTTCACGCGGACCAAAGCCACCAATCGATATCGGGAGCGCACTCACGATTGCGACCAGCGGGATATAGTAGAAGTACCACGAAATCGAAAGATCGACCCCGACTGCGATTCCGCAAAAATAGTGGACAAAAATGCGGAGCGACTGCGTGACCGCAGAAAGGGCGCTGATAAGTACCCACAGCTTTACCGAGCGGAAATTTTGGAACCGTTCGAACATGTGAATCAGGCGCTCGTTAATTTTTTTCGGGAAAATCTTCGTCAGAATCTTGCACAGGAGGTTTCCGAGCCTACGGCTGCAAAGAGCGGCAAACAGAGCACAGAAACCAAGGAAAATCCAGACCGAGGGCCACATGAAGGAACGTTGGGCAGCATCGTGCATAAAGAACATCAGGCCCATCGCAAGCGCAAACAACGTAATAAAGAAAAGTCCGAACAGTCGGTCAAAAAAGGTGGCCGTAAGCCCTGCGCCTACTGTATCCTGTCCGCCCTGCATACGGATGTCGTAAATTTTCTTGGCGTCGCCACCTACATTCCCCGGCATAAAGTTGTTGAAAAAAAGCCCCACGTAGTAAAGCTTGAGCAGGTGCCCGTAGCCCATTTGCACATTCTGCCGCTCTAGCAGGAGTTTCCACTGCAGGCACGCCGTAAAGTTCGAAAGTCCCAGGCACAAAAGCGCCACAATCAGGGGCCATACGCTATGGGTGCTAAAGAGGGTGTACAGGTCGTCGATACTCCAGTCGGGCGCCATCACAATGTTCTTGTAGACAAAGTAAGCCGGAACGAGCGTTACCACCAACTTGAGGCAAAATACCAGGATCGATTTCAGGCGACCGTTCAACTTACTCATCGGAAGCCTCCGACACCTGATGCTGAATGACCGTATCCTGCAAAAGGTCAAGAGTCATTTCGGCAGCAATGTCCCAGCGGAATTCATCGGCATATTCCCTTGCCGCTTGAGCAAGGCGCATCCGCAGGTCGTCGTTGCTGTAAATGCGGTCCATCTCGAAGGCGCAGGATTCCGCATCCCCTACCGGGAAAAGGAGTCCCGTCTCGCCGTTCCGCACACTGTCGCGCAGTCCCGGCACATCGCAGGCGATTGTCGTTGTACCAAGTTTCGCCGCCTCGACTACGGTAAGGCCCCAGCCTTCCTTGTAGCTTGTCTGCAAAAGGGCTACCGCATTCTGCAACAGTTTTCGTTTTTTGGCCGTGGAGACAAACCCCAACAGATCCACACGGTCCGAAAGGCCCCGCTGGTTCAACCACGCCGGAATCTTTTTCAGGAGCGGTCCGTCGCCTGCCACCACGAGTTTTACGTCCGGGTGATTCTCCGCAAATTTTTCAAAGGCTTCTAGAGCCGTCCAGATTCCCTTGTAGCGGTGCACACGCGAAAGCCACAGGAAATAAGGTGTCGACGGGGTTTCGTCCGTTTCCTCCCCAGGAGCACTTTCTTCAGGAAGGGTGGTCGGCTCCACGTCATCCGAGCCAGGCTCCATTTGTGTCGGTTCCACGTCATCCGAGCCAGGTTCCTTTTGTATCGGGTCAACGTCATCGGAACCGTTATAGATGACCGAGATGCGGTCTTCTTCGACGCCGATTTCAGAAAGTTCGCGACGCGTACTCGGGCTCACCACAATGAAGGGCTGTTTCGTATAGAAGAACGGAATCATCCGCTCGAAAGCCCAAACCACAAACGCCACCGGGAACGCCGCCTCGTGGAAAATGGAGCCACGCCACAGGTGATGCATCTGCACCACCACCGGTTTCTTGATCAAAAACGGCGTAAACAGCGGAAGCTTGTTCAAGTCCTCGACCACCACATCGAAGTTGAATTCGCGGTCGAGACTCCGGATATTCATTGCCGCCGTAAGCTGGAACAGCAGATCGCCACCCTTGCGGATGACCTCGATTCCATCGACAGTCTCGCGGGGCTTACAACCGGCGAACGCCGTCGTGAGGAGCACAACCTTGTGCCCCGCTTCGGCAACCAGCGAAAAAATACGGTGAAGGTGCTTTTCGGCTCCCCCTGCGGCAGGGTGAAGGCGATCGCGGTAATTGACTACGAGGATGTTCATCGGCTAGGGCTTTCTGCCCAGGACTCCAATGCACAGCTGCGTATAGTGCATAAGCGAATTGTTTTCGAGCGCATCCAGAATCGCATCTTTTGCCTTCTGGTAGGCCGTACCCTGCAACGGATACTTCGGCAGTTCCACGCCCACCTTGAATCCCACTTCGCGGAGGATTCGGTAGAACAGGTTCGGGCGCATCCAGTCGCCATACTGGTAGATACATTCAAAACCTGCATCGGTCATGAGCTTTTTCAGCTGCGGCATGGTGAACTGTTTTTCCCAGCCGGCAAACCACTTGTCCATGGCAATCAGAATATGCTTGATAACGGTATACGGATGGACGGTCTGCGGCACGTCGCACAGACAGTGACCGCCGTGTTTCAAGATGCGGTAATTTTCCTTGATCAGCGGGAGCGAATCCTTAAAATGCTCGGCCAGCCCCTGATGGAACACCAGGTCAAAGGTGCAATCCGGGAACGGCGCCTTGAACGCATCGCCGCGCACAAGCTTCAGGTTATCGTAAAGGTTATCCTTCGCGCGAATGGCGTCCACAATTTTCAAACTGTTTTCGGCGTAATCCAGCACATAGACGTCGGCACCCAGGCGGGCCAGTTCAGCACTGTCGCGACCGGTACCGGCTCCGACCTCCAAAACCTTGAGGCCCTCGAGCTTAAAATTCTTCTTAATCGTATTCAGGACCGACGGAGACGAAGGGTAAACCTTGTCCATATCGTTCTTCTGTTGCCAGAACTTATTCCATACCGACTGATCAGGTTCTTTAATAGACATAGCGCGTAAAATATACGAAATTTTATATGAAATTTTTGAAAAGGGGTATGCATCCCCCTAAAACCCCTATTCTAATTAAAGATCATCCAAAAGCAACTGCAGGGAGCAATACAATCAAGAAGGGGCGCACATCAATAGTCATAATTCTATGACTATATTTTACATTTTTAGACAATTTTTCTATATTTAACACACAGGTGGCACGAAATAGGGCCAATTTTTGTTAAATTTGATACACTTTGCGATTTTTTTACACTATTGGCACACATCTTGCTTAAAAAAAAGCGATATTATAAGAGTAAGGTCGTAAACATGCATATTGATTCAACAGATACTACACTAAAAAGATACCTAGAAGATATTCGACGCACAGCACCCCTTTCCCGCGAAGAAGAACAGATTCTTTTCCAGAAAGCAAAAGAAGGCGACAAGATCGCCCGTAAAAAGCTGATTTCCGCAAACATGCGTTTCGTTCTGAAAGTCGCCATCCAGTACCGCGGCTGCCCGATTCCGCTGCCTGACCTAGTGAGCGAAGGCGCCATGGGACTCGTGCGCGCCATTGAATCTTTCGAACACACCCGTGGTCTTAAGTTCATTAGCTACGGCGTTTGGTGGATCAAGGCTTATATTACCCGCGCCATCAACGAGCAGGGCAACCTGATCCGCCTTCCGGCGAACCAGCACCTCCGCGTACGCAAGGCTTTGCACGAACAGAGCCGCGGTAAGGAAATCAACGAAGAAATCCGCGAACTCATCCAGATCGGTCAGCGCGGCGTTTCTTTCGACAGCCCGCTGAAGGCGGATTCCAAGGCGACGTACGCCGAAGTGCTCCCCGATGGCACCGCGACGAACCCGGAAAACGAATCCGAAATCCAGAGCGTCGAGGCTTTGGCCCGCGACCTTATGGAACAGCTCCCGGAACGCGAAGCCAAGGTGATCACCGGTATCTTCGGCATTAACCAGGAAGCTCCGCAGACGCTGCGTGAAGTGGGTGAATCCATGAACATATCCCACGAACGTGTCCGTCAGTTGCGCGACCAGGCTCTCCGCCGCATCCGCAAGTACAACAGCAAGGAATTCCTGCAGGACAAGAAGGAAGCGTTCTTGGCCGCCATTAATAAGTAGCGAGTCGAGCGTCGCAGAAAAACGCTTGCGTTTTTCTATGACCGAGACGAAGCACTTATGGACGCGGAGCATCAATAATAGCGAGTCGAGTGTTGCGCGCAAGCCGAAGAACTGCGCATAACCGAGGCAAAGCAATCCACCCCAGTTTAAAAACTGGGGTGTTTTTTTACGTGCAGCGCTGCGCGCTCCCCGCAGCAGTCGATACTCCACGCTCGGGGAATTTTCAACGTCATTTTGCAGGAACGGGCATATAAAACATTGATTTTCAGTAGTTTTATACGCCCCTTCTGCCATTTTTCAGACAAACTATCCGTCGTTTCGTAGACCAGGAGCATCCGAAAGGCATACAAATCCGCAATTTGAGTGTTCTTTATACGCCCCCGCCAACCAGAATACGTTATTTTATACAAAAAGGGGCATATAAAAATTCCTATTGAGCCCGTTTTATACGCCCCACCGTCAAAAATGTCACCTAAAAGAGCATAAAAAGCCAAAGCCGGTTCGGTCGCATGTCGTGAGCCACAAAGCCCCAAGCGTTAAGCTGGGGCGGTGGCGAGAGAACCGGCTCTAGAGCAAGAACCTTGCTGAACATAGCCGGTTCGGTCATA
>NZ_CAMVDO010000039.1 GCF_947166265.1 uncultured Fibrobacter sp.
TCTTTAATGGCGCGTAGCGCGTGGATTACTTCACGCTGGCGGTCAGCAGTTTTGTTGTGAGTTGCAAGCGCCCGGTATTAACCGGGCGTGGCAACGAGAGCGAGGCCTAACGAGATTTACTTGCCTGCGGCTTGGCCGAGCAGTCGTGTGACCGCTGCGACGTATTCAGCGGGGTTCGGGAGCGGAGATCCTTCGGCAAGCAAAGCCTGACCGTAGAGGGCCTTCGGCCAATCGCCCAGATCTTCCTTGGCTTCGGCTTTCTTCTTGAGCATTTCGCAAATCGGGTGCGTCGGGTTGATTTCCAGGATGCGCTTGCTCTTCGGCAAGTTCTTCTGGCCCATGGCCTTCATCATGCGTTCCATCTGGGCGCTCATGGCGTCTTCGCTGGTCACGAGGCAGCAGGGGCTGTCCTTCAGGCGGCTAGACACGCGGACTTCCTTGATGTCTTCGTCCAAGACCTTCTGCAGGTTTTCGCAGAGGCCCTTGAAGATACCCTTGTTAGCTTCTTCAGCCTTCTTTTCGTCTTCGGTCTTTTCGAAATCCACGTCGCCGCGGGCGATGTCGTGGAATTTCTTGTCGCCGAATTCCTGGAGGCTAGACATCATGAATTCATCGATGCCGTCGCTCATGAGCAACACTTCGTAGCCCTTGGCCTTGAAGGCTTCGAGCATCGGGTTAGACTTCACGGCGTTCTTGTCGCCGATGAGGTAGTAGATTTCCTTCTGGCCTTCCGGCATGCGCTTCACGTATTCGTCGAGGCCCACGAGAGCATCGCCTTCGGTCTTGGTGCTTTCGAAACGGAGCAACTTCTTGAGTTCGTCAAGATGTTCCCAGTTCATGTAGAAGCCTTCCTTAAGGACCATACCGAGTTCGCGCCACCAGGCGTTGTACTTCGCGGCATCCTTGTCGGCCATGTTCTGCAAGGCGTCGAGCACCTTCTTGATGACATGCTTACGGATGTTGGTGATAATCTTGTTGTTCTGCAAGATTTCACGGGACACGTTCAGCGGCAAGTCTTCGCTATCGACCACGCCGCGCACAAAGCGGAGCCAAGGCGGCAGCAAGTCCTTGCAGTCGTCCATGATAAAGACTTTCTTCACGTAGAGCTTGAGGCCGTGCAAAGCGTCGTTGTGCCAAATGTTGAACGGAGCCTTCGACGGAATGTACACGAGGCTCCAGAATTCCTGGGAACCTTCGGCGTGGCTGTGGCTCCATGCGGCCGGTTCGTCGGCTTCGTGGCTGATGACGTTGTAGAAATCCTTGTACTGTTCTTCGGTGACTTCCTTTTCGCTCTGGCGCCAAAGAGCCTGCTTTTCGTTCAGGCGTTCTTCGGGCTTTTCTTCGATTTCACCCTTGTCATTCTTCGTTGCTTCAGGGTGGAAATAAATGCCGTAGCTCACGAAACCGCTGTACTTCTGGACAATATCCTTGATCTTCCATTCGCTGGCAAAGTCGCCCGCGTCTTCGTCATCCTTCAGGTACAAAGTAATCTTGGTGCCCACCTTGTCCAGCGGGGCTTCGGAAATCTCGAAGTCGCCGGTGCCTTCGGAGGACCACAGGTAACCTTGCTTTTCGCCGGCCTTAAGGGTCAACACTTCGACCTTTTTAGCGACCATGAACACGGAGTAGAAACCCACACCGAACTGGCCAATCAGATCGACGCTGCCCTTGTCGCCTTCCTTCAAATTCTTGATAAAGTTCTTGGTGCCGCTACGGGCGATGGTGCCGAGGCAGTTGATCAAGTCTTCCTTGTTCATGCCGATACCGTTGTCTTCCACAACGATGCGCTTACCTTCCTTGTTCACCGAAATATCGATGCGCAGCTGCGTGCCCTGCGGCAGAAGGTCGGCGTTGGAGAGGGAAAGGAAACGGCGCTTGTCCAGGGCGTCCGCCGCGTTCGAAACCAGTTCGCGGAGGAAGATTTCCTTGTTGCTGTAAAGGGAGTTAATCATCAAGTTCAGCATGTCGCGAACTTCAGTCTGGAATTCCATCTTCTCTGTTGCCATTATTTATCTCCATTTATCGTTAAAATTTGAAGCAGATTAGCAAAATCACGTTTCATTTTGAAACAAATTTACAATCTTGCCTTGTTTCCGCACTTATATATGCAAGAACCGTGCCAGTTAGCACGGAACAATTGCATCTATTCTTGAATTGAAAGCACCCTCAAAGGGGCTATTACAGCCAGCTGAAGATATTATTGGTCTCTTCAAGCTTGGGCAAAATGGAATGAGCGGCGAGCTTTTCGGTATTGCGCAAAATCGCCTTGCATGCTTCGGCAAAAAGTGCATGTCCATTATTGTAATGGTCGTCCAGACGACGGCGTGCATAGCCGTCTGCCGAGTGGTTGTGAATCATGAACGCCCAGTCCGAAGACTGGAACAGCATCAGTTCGCGTTCCATCTGCTTGATGTAGCGGGTCAAAAGCTTTCCACGCGGAGAGCTAGTTCCCATTTTTTCGCGGATCGACATCAGGTGGTCAATCATCGCGCGCAAGCGGTAAGATTGCGGATAGTACTTATCGGTTTCGCCGTTAATCCAAACGGAACCGAATCCGCCTTCGCCCCAGCTGGAGAAAGCCGGTTCATGGGCATCGGGATCAGCGGAAGATGTCATCACCTGGTCAGCACCGGCAAATTCGATGACCGACGAAGAAGCGGCGCGTTCCAGCATCGCCTCGAGGAACAGGGGGCCTTCGAACCACCAGTGTCCAAAAAGTTCTGCGTCGTAGGGGCAAAGCATCGCGGCCTTGTTGCCGTCCATGTTCACGAGCAATTCCGAAATTGTCGCTTCGCGGTTCACCACGAACAGATGCGCATGATCTTCGGCGAGTTTCATCGCATTCCAGGGGCGGTACAGCTCCTTTTTCTCGCCACCAGTAATGCGGTTATACTTAAAGCCCGAATCGATCGGCGTATCGCCCGCGAAGAAGTATTCGCCCAGGTAATCGCGCGGGCGATCTTTTGCGATGTCGGTGAAAAATTCGCGGTACTCGGGGTGGCCCGGATAACCTGTGCGGCGGCTCCACACTTCCATGGAGCTTTTCTGTTCGCGGCCCATGCAGTAAAGTCCCTGCGTGGTCTTGAGCGGAGTAAACACGCCGTACTTGGGCGTAGGCGTCGCGAGGAGAGCGCCGTGCGTTTCCAAGAAGAAATAGTGCAAGCCGAATTCGGCGAGGAACTTGTCGAGTCCCGGGAAATATCCACATTCGGGGAGCCACACGCCCATGGGCTTACGTCCAAAGGCGCGTTCAAAACAGCGTACCGTCACGTCGAGTTGCATCCGAATCGACGCAGGATCACTCTGGTAAGCCGGCAGGAACGGGTGCGTTCCTACGCAAGTGAGCAAATTCAGCTTGCCGGCCTTTTCAAGTTCCAAAAATTCCGCGAGCAGGTTGCGATGGATGCGGTTTTCCCACAAGTCCATCAGCGTCTGCTGGCGCGAAAGGTAAAACCTAGAAAGTTGCTCCAGCTCCGTTCCGGCGTTGCGAGCCACTTCCTTTTCAATCAGTTCGAGCTGCTTTTTCAAATGCTCCGAGAACTTTTCAATCAAGTTCTCGTCCGAAAGCATCTCGATTAACGGAGGAGAAACACTCAAGTTGAGCGTCCCAGGAACGCCCTTTTCCAAAAGGCGCCGCATCGCCTGCACCAAGGGCAGGTACGTCTCGGCAATAGCTTCAAACAGCCAATTCTCTTCGAAAAAGCGCTTAAATTCCGGATGCCGCACAAAAGGCAAATGTGCATGCATCAGGAAGATGATTTTTCCGGGAGCTCCCATGAGTCGTTATTACTCCGTACGCTTCACCACGATCGGCACGATTGTCGTCGGGAAATCGCCATCCTTGTCAGTAGCGAACACCGGAATAATCTTCGTGCAATCGGGCAGGTCTTCTTCAAAGCTGAAAGTGCCATCCGGATTCAGCGGGAACGGTTCGCCGCGCACCTGGAGGTGTGCATCGGGACGGGTTCCACCGTAAACGATCAGACGGGTCTTCACCCACAGGAAGAAATCCTTGCCGTAGTTCACGGAATCCTTGGAGACTTCGATGTTGTTCGACTGGAGAGCCGCGCTCGAAAGGGCGCCAGAGAACATCGATTCCGAAGAGCTTCCGAAGTTTCCGCCGAGGCTCTTAAGCCAGGATTCAGCGGTCTGGCTAGAGAAACCAGAGCTCATGAAGTTGCCGAGCGTATTGCCACCGAGAGAAGCCTTTGCAAAGGCGTCGTTTTCGGCAGGAGCAGCGGCAGACTTGTCAAAAGTCATCACCGGAGTAGATTCCACGATCGGCTTGAAATTCTTGCCGGACACAGCGCCGAGAACTGCCACGCAGGACTTGCCGGCGGTATTTTCGACATACCAGCTACGGGCATTGGCAGGCACTTCGATGTCACGGAACTTGCGTTTCTTGCTGCGCTGCACCGTAAGGTCATCGGCGATATCGAACAAGCGCAGAACGATTTTCCCCTTACCCTTCTTCGCTTCGTTAATGCGGTTTTCAGACACTTCCCAGAAAGCGTGCATCCAGTTCGGATCCTTCTGCATAAGCACCAGGTACTCGGCATCAAAGGACTGAGCCATCTTGGCGACTTCCTTTTCGGAAGCCTTTGTTGCGACAGAAGCCTTGGCTTGCTTTGCGGCAACAGCCTTTTCCTGAACCTTTTCGCTAGCCTTTGCAGCAGTTGCCTTCGAGGCGGTTTTCTTTCCGGTCACCTTCTTGACTTCATCCGAGATTTTAGACACCTTCGTAGCGGCAGCCTTCTTAACTTTCGCGACAGCCTTCACCGCCTTTTCTTCGGCATCCTTCATGGTCTTAAGAGTTGCAGACTTTGTAGCAGCCTTTTTCTCGGCCACCTTTGCCACCTTTTCCTTGGCAGCAGTTTCCGTTGCAGTCTTAGCCTTCTTGACCTTGTCCGCGGTCTTTTCGGCCAAACCCTTTACCGCAGCCTTGATCTTGGATTTTGCATCTGTTTCTTTTTTTATAGCCATACTAGGCCTCCTTCAAAAAAATCTACCTGCGTTCCTGACCCCAAGAGGCAATGCCCGTAAGCCCAATCCTAAAGGCTAGGAACATTTCTTCCCACTGGTTTTCATCGGCAAAACGCTTACCGCCCTGAACGGCGATATCCAAAGTCGTCCCCTTGCGTCCGAGAGGGAATCCTCCACCCAGGGAACCGCCCACTTCAAAAACATCCTTAACGTACCAGCTGCGATACCATGCCCCAGCACGGTAGTTGATACGTTTCAAGTAAGGTTCATAGAACAGGGGCGAACCATCGCACTGGTAACCAAGCGATACCATATAATCCTTTTGGGTCTCGGTCACTTCCGGCACATTCCAGCTGCCCGCGATATTTTGAATATCCTTGTCCCACACGCGCCAGGTCAGATCGAGCATCAGGTTATGGCGTTTCGCCAAACGGTAGTTGATACCGGTCGCAAGCATTGCAGGAACATCGATTTCACGATCCTTATCCGTTGCCGCCAACGTATCAAGTTCGCTAAACCTCAGGTCGTAATCCAGCTTATTGAGCAAGGTGTAACCAGTCGTATAGGAAAGGAAATACGACACTTCCTTACCACGGTACTGGAGTGCACCCGTATAGTAGGCCGGATGATTCTTGATTTCCCAGGTGCCATCGACATAGTCCGAAACCACATAGCTTCCGGCGCCCCAAGCATCGTCCTTATCCAAATCCGAGGCATCGCCACCCATTTTCAGAGAACGCGACGTATTGCCCATCACAAAGTGCATCGATGCACCCAGGGAGAGCGAACGGAAAAACGGCAAACGAACGGCATACGTCGGCACAAGTTCATACACGCTTCCCTGATACTCGATTTCAAAATCGGACTCAGATTTCACGTCGGTATCTTCTTCTTTCAAAGTCGAAGAATAATGTTGCCAAAGGGAAAGCCCCATGGCACCCCATACACCCATCGGGAACGACAGGTTTAACGACGGCAAGGAAAGCTTGTTCACCGAGAACTGGTCACCGTCCTTTGAAGCCTGATCCATTTCCACCAGGAAATTCAGGTTGAAAACAACCTTGGTATCAAAGGCAAGACGCGCCGGGTTTACCACAGACAGCCCTTCGGCGTCCCCCGCCTTGGCGCCACCCGCAAAGCCGCGACCGGCAGCGGAAGCCGTACCTCCGAGGACATTTTCTTCACCCAGAGCTTCAAGGCCTATCATTGATGCAAACGACAGACCGGCACACATTCCTAAAAGCATCAGAAACTTTTTCATTCTTCATCCCTCCGCTTGGAAGTGAGCCAAAGTTTAAGAGTCATCGGTTGCGTAACCAGCGTCGAAAAATCGTAGCGAGCATAATCGACATAGTCAAAATACTTGTTTACGGTATCTTTACGAGTGGTATAAACCGTATCGCCCTTTTCGTTAAAAGATGTATCGCGATAGGTATCGATGTGAATCGCGTAGACCGAATCTTTCTCTTGCAAGAACGGATACGGATAAAGGCGCATAATGAACTTCATCGAACGACCATCGGCCGCCTTGTTGATGAAGTCGCGGAAACCGTTCGGCAGTTGCAAGTTAAGGGAGTCGCCTTTATGGAACACCAGGTTCTGGTGACCGTTTTTCACAACCGCTTTCTTGTCGAAGGCATAGCTTTCCATGCGGCGGACAACTCCGTCGGTGCTGTCGACAAAAGATCCGACGATAACTTGCATAGGCAGTCCCATCTGATTTTCGCCTTGAGAATCATCACGGGGCATTGTCAGCTGAGCCTGAATAACCGTCTGACGAACGTCGTTTTCGTCTTTAGACGGGAATTCGTCGCCATAGAAATCTGCAAGGGCCTTGAGGATCGGTTCGGAAGGAAGCGAAACCACCAGAGAATCAATAACTCCGCTATGCAGAGTCAAACATTCAGGACATTCTTCCTGATTTTTCACGATACTTGCCATTCGGAACGGAGTCGGCATGAAAGTTTCATTGGAATCACCGAATACGGCGAGTATAGGCGGATAGTCCGTGCCACTCCCCCAGAAACGGTACTCGCGGGGAGCTTCGGGTGCAGAAATGCGAAGTTGCAAACGCGTAGCACCCTTCATTTTTTTCAGGTCTTTTACCAAAGCCGAGGGAAGCGGCAAGAAAAGAGTCGTATCGCGCTTGGCCTTGACCTTTTTCACCTTGTAGACCGTATCTACGGAGCCCGACGGTTTCCAATGAGAGAGATCTTCGTACCAAACGGAATCTTCAATGTCTGCGATGCTATCCAGGAAATCATCGGGGCGGTTACTCCGATCCATTTTCCAGCTCACGGTAACATCCACTTCTTCTTCAAAAGCAGCCATCTTCTTGGACAAGCGACTGGAATTGTAGAAATCCGTCTGCCAGTGCAATCTCAAAACAGCACCCGCCGTATCAGAGGCCTTAAACTTTGCCACAAAACTGGAATCCGGAGTTTCAAACGCATAATCCATCACCAAATCGTGAGACAGGTTAGAAACACGCCCAAAGGTCGCTCTCAGATTGGCTGTCAACGGAGTGGTATCCATAAACACCTTGACGGAATCAGCCGTAAGGTCGCTAACGGTCAGAGTCTGCACTTTGTAGCTACTCGGCATTCCCTGGTCGGCAAGCCAATTCTGCAGACCGTCGTCATCGGATTCAAAAATGCAGGCAGACAGGGCAAATGCAACTAGCAACAGCGCCAAGACCTGCGAATGCGGGTTCTTTAAACAGTTAAACAATGTTTTCTTCACTCAGTACTCCGAGTTTTATCTGTAATTCCGAAAAGAATATAGCAAATTAGCGGACAGAAGACGGAGATTAGGTATCAGGTGTCAGGCGTCAGATAAGAGAAGTAAGGTCCCTGAGCCTGCCGAAGGGCGAAATCGAAGGATCTCTAGCAGGGGTGGTTAGTGATGAGGGATAAGAGTTGCTATATTTGACCCGTAAAAATTTAAGAGGATATTATGTCTCAATTCAACGCTCATTTTAGGAACATCAACGGGGACGATACCTACCCGCTGACCGACGTCATTTACCGCAGCAAGGTGGACGGAAGCCTGCTCGAAGTCGAACACGACCGCGCAGCACTCGCCAGCAAGAGCCCCGACGAATGGAAAAAGCTCTTTGCCGAACGCCGCATGAGCTTTGAACCGGCCGACATGAGCGGCATCTGGAGCAAGCGCGAAATGGTGCTCCCCGACATGCCCCTCGAAGACATCGTGACGATGCGCGAAGGCTGGAGCCCGCTGTTTGACGCGGCTCCCTTGGCCAAGGAAATGGGCATCAAGAGCCTCAAGGTCAAGCTTTGCGGTAACTCCCACACGGGTTCTTTCAAGGACCTCGGCATGACGGTTCTCGTGAGCCAGGTGAACCACATCATCAAGAAAGGCATTCACCCGATTGACGCCGTGGCCTGCGCCTCTACCGGCGATACCTCTGCAGCCTTGAGCGCCTACTGCGCCAAGGCAGGCATTCCTAGCATCGTGTTCCTGCCCGCCGGGAAGACTAGCGTTGCCCAGCTGATCCAGCCGATTTCTAACGGCAGCATCGTGCTCGCCCTCGACACCGACTTTGACGGTTGCATGAAGATTGTGCAGCAGGTCACCGCCGACAACCGCATCTACCTCGCCAACTCCATGAACAGCCTCCGCGTGGAAGGCCAGAAGACGATTTCTCCGGAAATCTGCCAGGAAATGGGCTGGAAGGTGCCCGACACCGTGATTATCCCGGGCGGAAACCTCGGTAACGTGAGTGCCCTGGCCAAGGGTTTCGAAGACTGCAAGGCCATGGGCCTTATCGACCGCATCCCGCGCATTATCGTGGCTCAGGCCGAAAACGCCAACCCGTTCTTCCAGGCTTACGAACGCGGCTTCGACAAGCTCGTTCCGATGCAGGCCAAGAAGACTCTCGCCTCTGCCATCCAGATCGGTAACCCGGTCAGCTACCCGAAGGCCGTGCGCGCTATCCAGAAGACGAACGGCATGGTCGTAAGCGTCACAGAAGAAGAACTCGCCAATGCAGCCCACCGCGGCGACCGCATCGGTCTCTACTGCTGCCCGCATACGGGTGTGGCTCTCGGCGCCCTCGAAAAGCTCGTTGCAGCAGGCAAGATCGACAAGGAAGAAAACGTGGTCGTCATCAGTACGGCACACGGTCTCAAGTTCACCGAATTCAAGGTCGGCTACCACGAAAAGAAGCTCGAGAACATTTGTTCGAAATTTGCGAACCCCGTGTTCAAGGCTCCGGCAGACCTCGGCGCCGTCATGGACATCTTGAAGAAAGAAATGGCAGAAAGACGTCGCTAGTTAATAGCGACTAGAGATCCTTCGACTCCGTGCTACGCACTGCGCTCAGGATGACAACACCAAAGGTCCTTGAGCTTGCCGAAGGGCCTCTGGATTCAAAGCCGAAGAATCCTTTAGCTCCGCGTAAATGCGGAGCTTTTTTGTTGCGCGTCCCCCTTTTTTTATTTATATTGTATCTAGAGGTTTACCATGCGCAAAACCGTTATCTTTTTTGTTGTTTTTTTCGCTATTTCCGTATTTGCCCAGGTGGAATTTCCCATGGGCTCAAAAATCATTAACGTAACCAAGGACCCCTACTTTGCCAAGGGGGACGGCAAAAACGATGACACCGAAGCGATTCAACGGGCCTTGAACGACCACCCCGATGGCGACTACATCATTTACTTGCCTCACGGAATTTACAAGGTGACCGACGGACTTGTCTGGCCGGAAACCAAGAAAAAGGAATCTTCTAGCAGGCGTACCATTTTGCAAGGCCAAAGCATTGGCGGAACCATTATCCAACTTGCCGACAGCACCTACGGTTTCGACAACCAGGATTTTCCCAAGGCCATGATATTCACCGGCGAAGGTCCTGGCCCCAAGTACAGGAACGCCATCCGTGACATGACTATACGCACCGGCAAGGGAAACCCCGGCGCCATCGGTATCCGATTCAATGCTTCGAACCAGGGAACCATCAACAACGTGAAGGTGTATTCCGGAGACTCCACGGGCGTCTACGGCATCGACCTGGGTTTTACCGAAGGAATCGGCCCCCTGCTCCTCAAGAATGTCGAAATACGCGGATTTGACATCGGCGTCTACGCCAAAGGCGAGAACGGAACCGCAACCCTTGAACACGTCACCCTGGGTGGACAGCGCAAATACGGTCTTGAAAACGAGGACATGAACCTCGCCATCCGTTCGCTTAGGGTTAAAGGATATGTTCCCGCCGTCTATAACCACGGCGAATTTGCAATGATGAGCCTGGTCGACGGATTGTTGGAATTCGACAACGACAAGAAAAAGGTGAAGCCCACGACGGCGATTATCAACGAAAGCCACCTATTCGCAAGGTCCATGAAGGTCTCGCGCTACAAGACCATGATCCAGTCCAAGAAAAAGGGCTACAACGAAGAAATGATCCAGGGAGAAATCATCGAATTTGCAACCCAGGAAACCCACCAGCTTTGTCATAGCCCCAAGCAGTCCATGAGGCTTGCCGTTGCAGAAACTCCGAACTTTTCTGAACAGAAGGCGGACAGCTGGATTACCATCGCAGGCGACTACGGTGGAAAATCGAACACAGGTTCCGACGACTCCAAGGCCATTCAGGAAGCCATTGACGATGGCGCCGAAACCCTGTATTTTCCGCCAGGAGGCCGTTGGACCATCAACAGGGACATTTACATTCGCAACCGAGTCCGTCGCATTCTCGGCATCGAAGGCCGCATCGATGGCAAGGGCAAGTTCATTATCGAAAATGGAGCCTTTGGGGAACTCACCATCGAAAGATTTTCGGAATTTGGCAGCGGTATTATCCTAAAGGCCAAGCGCAACCTGCTTCTCAAGAACATGATGGTCCGTTCGCTTGAAACCGACGACCTGGGCGGCGGAGACATCTACATGGAAGACGTGACGATTGGCACGATCCAGCTGAATTACCAGAAACTGTGGGGACGACAGGTCACCATGATGGGCGACACCAAGGGCCCGAAGATTACCAACAACGGTGGCGACATCTGGATTTTGGGCCTTACCGCCAAAAAGGGAAACACGGTCATTCAGAACTTCAACAAGGCGAACGCCGAACTCATCGGTGTCGAAATCGTAGCAAGTGACAAGGCGAAAGACCGCGCCATGTTTATCAACGACAATTCTGGACTCTCGGTGATGGGGCTTCGCGAAACGCTCACCCGCGGAAACGAGTTCCATAAGATCGTCGAAGAATCGAGGCAGGCGTCTTCCACCAAGACCCTGCTGGGCACAGACCTTTTAAAGACCCCGAACGGAGGCTCCCTACTCCCCCTCTACGTAGGATACGCCCCCAAGCAAGGTGCAAACGAAAAGCCCAAGGCAAGCATTCCCAAAGAAATGCTCCTGGTGCAGCCCAACATGCTTCGCATCAAGGGAAGCATCGAAGACGACGGACGTGGCGACGGGCTCTGCGAAGATCCGGTCCACTGGAAAAAGGGACTCGGCCCCGGCAAAGCCATTTTCTCGGATAGCTCCGCCTACGAGACTGACGTGTCCTTTACGGCTAGCGGACGCTACAATATCATTTTCACGGGCGATGACGGTTACCAGACGGGTTCCGACACGGGAAAGGTCTACGTTTTCGACAGACAGTACACCACGCTAGACCATACCGGCGACGGCATTCCTAGCGGCAAGGGCGCGGCCACCTGGATTTCGGAATTCGACAACTACAGTCCGCATAATTCCGACCACGAATTCCATGTCGCAAACGTGCAGAACGGCTCGGCCGGAAAAATCTACCTACGTTTTGACTTGTCGGCTCTTCCGGGTCCTCTCTTTGACGCAGCCCTCAAGCTGGAATTCGACAAGGAAGCCATCAAGAAGCCCATCCAGTTCAACATCTTTGGACTGAAAGAAACCTCTAAGGAAATGAACTTCGGCGACCAGAAACTGGGCGTCGACTGGGCCGATTACGAACTCACCTGGGAAAACGCTCCGGCAAACATTCCCCAGGCGGGCGGACAGTTCAACATCCGCAAGAACTCGGGTGGCGGCGTCGACACCAAGTATGCGGATTTCCTCGGACTCATCACCCTGAACCCGAAAGCGCCCCTGGGAGCATTCGTCCGTACCCCCACCCTCACTGAATTTTTCAAGAGAAAGCACGCCTCCAACCTTTACACGCTTATTCTCACCGCAGTCGAACCCGGCGAAACCATTCTCCCCTCTGCGGCCGCAGGCAAGGAATTCGCGCCTTCGCTCTACGTCGGCTATTTCGACAACACGCGTTCTGTCGGTGGCGAAGCCATGGACGGTGGCTACACGCTTTCCAAGGTAAACATCGACATCTACAATCTGGAATGTGACTTCGACCTGACCGTGGGCTACCCGCAATTTATCCAAATCGAAATCGTAAACGAATTCGGAAAGCGCATGCTAACGGTTGCCGCCCGCGACCTCGAAGGCGAAAAGAAGACGCACTTCAAGTTCAAGGCAATCGCCTTCCCCACAGGCAAGTACACGCTGCGAGTCATTGGAGAGGCGTTTACCGCCGAACAGAAATTCTACATCTTGAACTAGGAACTAAACGATGCGTATCAATAAGTACATTCAGCTAGGATCTTTCCTTTTCGCAACGCTTCTATGGACAGCCTGCGGTGACGATTCCAGTTCTTCGGCAACAGATGAATCCAGTTCGTCTGTAGCGTCGTTCAAGTCCAGCAGTTCCCTCAGCAACCGCGCCGATATCGACTACAAGGACACCGTACGCCTTGGCGACACGATGCAGGTTTATATCGAGTTGTTCAAGGGCGACAGTTCCAAGATGGACGCGAGCGAAATCTACCTTGACAGTACGGCAAGCAGTTTACCGATATACATCGGTGAATTTACCAAAGGAAGCCGCATCAAAGTGTATGCAACCGCATCGAATATTGAAGAAGACCGCATTCAAATCAAAAGTGAATACGGAAACTACCTGCAGGCACTCACGGCTGTTCCCAAGGAGCCGCTTTCAAAAGATGTAGCCAATTGTGAAGGAAACGGATCGCCAACAGTGGACTCCGCCTACGGCAACTATTTTAGTCCCTCATTCGGATGCATCGACGATGCCATCTTCAGAGATTCGAACGAGTTTGTCGTCTTCGAAGACAACCACTATTACCTAGAAACGAGCGGCATTTTCGATGACGAATCGAGTCTCCGTTTCAAGATTGTTGTAGATACCGCCTACTACAACTACACAGGATCCGAAAAAGACATTTCCATTGGAATGAACGACACCCTGCGCGGCATTATCGACATTGCCACAAGCCCGGAAAACATTTCGGTCGCATTTTCCGCTAAGGAAGGCTACAGCATCAACCTTACCGTCAAGGGGCAAAACATTATTTCTTACCAGTTCACCGACGGCACGGACACCTTGGGAAAATACAAGTCCAAGGTCGACACGATGCTCATTCCTACAGACGAAATAAACTGGCAGCTAGACATTACTCCCGAAAATTTCTCGAATTTCCAGACGGGTCCCTTCGCCTTTTTTGAAGCGAAGACCAAGTCGAGAGCCCTGGAGCAGGGCGAGTACTTCTCTTACCCCGACTCGATTCCTTACCCGGGCGAATACTTTGTCCGTACGCGCCCCAAGGACGACCTGGGAATTTACAAGTACAACCTTCTGCAAGAACAGTTTGTCTGGCTCGGCGACTACAAGAAAGGTGATTCTATCCTCGTCTTCCACCACATCGAAAACTACTTTGACGACGATTTCGAAAATGTCACCTGCGAAATTCTGGACAAGAACCAAAAGGTTCAGGGCACAATAAGTTTCGTTTACGGGGGCTCCTTCAGCGTCTCGGGGAAAATGCCCGAAGGCCCCTACTACCTGCATTACCGCCGTTTGAATTCAGCCCCCAAGGCCGACGTCTTTGACAGTCTGCGCTACGTGCTGCAACTCTATACGATGGTTCAGCAGCCGGGCATTCTTTCGACATTCGAATTCTACGACCCGGAAAAAGACGAAACTTATAGCGAGATTTCTCTTCCGGCCGGAGATTCTATCCGCGTAAACGACATCCAGTTCCATATCGAGGTTTCAAAAAATTCGAACTGGGACATTATCGGCGAAGATGTTTCCTGGTTCATTCCCTGTCAGTCGCTTAACTACATCAACAATAGCAGCAATATTTACAATGCCACCAACTGCGACGAGGAAAAGGAAATTTCTTCGGATTACTTGATTGCCCAAGAAGCAGGCGTCGGTGAAATCGCTGAACTCATCGCCCAGAGCAAGGCAGACCCCACCAAGCGCGACACGCTCAAGATTTCGATCATCGCCAAGGTAAACTAGAAGATTACTCTTCCCAAATTTGGTTCGGAAGTTTACCGATATCGCGGAAATCCAAAAGTCCCGCCGTCGGAGCGTTCACGCTAACAAGACGCGCCAAAGGCTTACCGGCTCGTTCAATGACGATTTCTTCGTCCTTGAGCGAAACCTGGTTCAACATCGAGCCAAAATTCTGGCGGACTTCCATGGCAGAAACTACTTTAGACATATTTCAAAAATAGTATAATTACCGACATGGAAAGCGAAAACAAGTCCTATACCGTCACGCAATACATGAAAGCCCTGAAGCAGAAGGTGGAATCGACCCCCGCCGTATGGGTTCGTGGCGTGATTACCCAGATTAACGAGAAGGCACGCGTTGTTTATCTGAGTATCGCGGACTTTGAAGAAGGGAACGTGAACCCGCTCGCCACGGTTCCCCTGTATTGCTATTCGGCAAAATTCGCCGCCATCCGCGCCAAGGTCGAGAATTATCCGCAGCCATTCACGCTCAAGGAACAGCTCAAGGTGAGTTTCTTGATCAAGGCGGACCTGTACATTCCCTACGGTAAGCTGCAGGCTCAAATTCTGGATATCGACCCCGTTTACACGCTCGGTGAACTCGCGCTAACCAAGAGCGCCATTCTAAAGAGGCTCGCCCTAGAAGGCCTGCTTGAAAAGAACAAATCATTGACTCTTGCCGACGTGCCTATCCGCGTAGGCCTCATTACCGGCGAAGGGACCGCCGCCTACAAGGATTTTACCACCAAGCTTGCAGAATCGCCATTTAACTTCAAGGTGAAAACCGCCTACGCCAAGATGCAGGGCACAGACACCGAACCGACCGTCCTTGCGGCCCTCGAGGAACTCGCCAAGGATTCGGAGTTGGACGTGGTATGCATTATCCGCGGTGGCGGAAGCAAGACCGACTTGAACTTTTTCGATAGTGAAGCACTCTGCCGCGCCGTAGCCAACTACCCTCTCCCCGTTTTCACCGGAATCGGGCACGAGATTGACCGAAGCCTGTTGGACGAAGTCGCCTACCAGTCCTGCATTACGCCGACCGACACCGCAAAGCGCTTGATTGACCGCGTTGCAGACAGTTGGAACCAGATGCTTTCGCTTGCGCAGGGAATCGCATTACAGACAAAAGATTTAGTCACCTCGTTCAAGCAAGAGTTGACCTATACGGGGAACGCCCTACAGCAAAAGGTGAACGCGCTATTGCAACGAGAAGCAATGAAGCTTACGCTGTACAAGGGGAACATGCAAAAGGACCTGCAGTTTATTTTTAGGGGCGAACAGGACCGCATCGACCGCAATAGCGAAGGTCTACACCAGGGAACTCGAAAAATTCTCGACCTCGAAAAATCGAAGTTCAACCTGATGGAACTCCGAGTGAAAAACGCCGACCCCGAAACAACGCTATCAAAGGGCTACACCCTTACGCTCGATGCCAACGGGAAGTTTGTACGTAACAAGAGTCAGCTCAAGGCGGGCGACACGCTGACGACAAGGTTTAAGGACGGCAACGTCATTTCTGTTGTGAAGTAAATTCCGGCAGTCTATCGATTTTCTGGAACCGTTTCGTGGTAGCATCCAGCGCAAAGTAGCGCACCGCATCGCCTAGAGACAGCATCACGTACTTAGGCGAGAGCACCTTTAAATACTTGTTCAGCTGCACCTGCAGGGCTTCCCACGTGTATTCGCCGGGAGCCTTGCATTCCACCAAGAGCCACGGGTGCCTTAAATCCGCATTGTCCTTAAAGCTCTGCACTAGAATGTCCACGCGGTCATCGGTCGAAGACTCCACCGTCGAAAGCGCAAACTCCACCGCGATCAGGTTCTTGGGCACCTTGACTTCATCGATCAGAAATTTGACAGTCGCCTGACGCACCCGTTCTTCGGGCGTATCGGGAACTTCCTTTTGGCGAATGGGGTCGTAAATAGTGCCGTGAGTCATGTCGGCAAAAATAAAAAAATACCCCTTATTTAACCATTAACCATACAGGAAAACGGAAATTCTTACAAAATTATATTCTATTATTATGTTGTAACATAATAAGAATTTTCGATCCATATACAGGAGCTTAAAATGCGCAGAAGACTATTGAGCGAAGGTGCCAAGGAACTTTCTTACGAAATCCGTGAAATCGTGAAGAAGGCAAACCAGCTCAAAGCACTCGGTCTCCCGATCCACTGGGAAAACATCGGTGACCCGATTGAAAAGAAGTGTCAGGTACCCGACTGGATCAAGGATATTGTAGTTGACCTCGCCCGCACCAACCGCAGCTACGGTTACTGCCCCTCCAAGGGCATGCTCGAAACACGCGAATTCTTGGTGAAAGAAAACAACAAACTTGGCGGTACGCAGATTAACGTCGACGACATTGTGTTCTTTAACGGCCTCGGTGACGCTATCGCCACCATTTACAGCCTTTTGTCGATGAACACCCGCATTATCGGACCGGCACCGGCTTATTCTACTCATAGCTCTGCCGAAGCAGCCCACGCCCACACGGCTCCGATTACCTACCGCCTGCAGCCGGAAAACCACTGGTACCCGGACCTGGAAGAACTTGAAAACAAGGTGAAGTACAACCCGAGCATTGCGGGCATCCTGATTTTGAACCCGGACAATCCGACGGGTATGGTTTACCCGCTCGACATTCTCCAGAAGATTGTGGACATCGCAAAGCGCTACGGTCTGTTCATTATTTGCGATGAAATCTACAACAAGATTACGTACAATGGAGCACACGCTTACGCACTCGCCGAATACATCGGAGACGTTCCGGGTATCGCTCTCAAGGGTATTTCTAAGGAATACCCGTGGCCGGGCGCTCGTTGCGGCTGGGCCGAATACTACAACCGCGACAAGGACGAACAGTTCGACGCTTTCTGCCGTGCCATCGACAACGCCAAGATGGTGGAAGTCTGCTCGACCACGCTCCCGCAGATGACGATTCCGCGCGTATTGGGTGATCCTCGCTTTATGGAACACCGCACCGCCCTGAACGAAAAGATTGGGCGCCGTAGCGCCATCATCAACGAAATCCTTTCCGACATTCCGGAACTGTATTTCAACCCGACCTACGGTGCATTCTACAACACCATCATCTTCCGCGAAGGAACGCTGAACAGCCACCAGACCTTGAAGATCGACAACCCGATTATCAAGAAGAAAGTGGAAGAATGGTGCAGCAAGACCAACAACCTGGACTACCGCTTCGTTTACTACCTGCTGGGCGCAAAGGGGATTTGCGTTGTGCCTAGCACCAGTTTCTGCACGGATTTGAAGGGATTCCGTGTGACGCTTCTGGAAGAAGACGAAGAGGAACTGCGCGAAGTGTTCACCACGATCCATGACGCCATCGTGGAGTACCTGCATAGCTAGTCAGGGGGCAGTAGACAGGTTTCAGGTGTCAGGGATCAGGCCTGATTAAGGTCCCTGAGCCTGCCAAACCATGCCGAAAGGCGGAGCTGAAGGACACAGAGTTTTATAGGAAGAAGGAAGTTAAAAGTTATCGAAAGGAGTCGGCATAATGTCAAACAGAGCCTTGCATTTATTAATTGCCATGCTCGCCTTTTTGGTGATGTGTTGTTTTCTTTCCGGCTGCCGGGAGAAATCTCAGCAGCAACCTAAAACAGTCTCTGTAATGATCTACAGCGAATACATCGATCCTGAGATGATTACAGACTTCCAGATGAAAACCGGCTACCAGTTGCAGTTGGAGCTCTACGGCGCACAGGAAGAAATGATCGGAAAACTTCAGGCGACAGGAACCGAATCATACGATGTCATTATTGCATCGGACGTCGTCATCCAGCAGATGGTGCAGCTTGGCTTGATTGCCCCCATAGACACGAATAAGATTCCGAACCGCATAAACGTTGCAGACCCCTTCAAGAATCCTAGCTACGACCCGACCAATACCTACACGCTCCCCTACCTGTGGGGAACCACGGGCATTCTTTACCGCGACACGACCATCGATGCAAACAACGTAAGCTACCAGATGTTGCTCGATGCTAAACAAACTAAAGGCGAATTTAGTTTGTTAAAAGAAGCCCGTTCCATGCTTTCGATGGCGTTGCAGGCAAAGGGATTTAGCGCAAACAGTACCAAGCAAAGCGAAATCAACCAGGCCGTCGACATTCTGCTGAAAGCAAAACAGGATCCGCATTTTATTGGATTTGACGAATCCGACATCGGCAAGGACAAAGTCGTTTCTGGAGTGGACTGGGCAGCCATTGTATTCAACGGTGAAGCCATGGATGCAATTTCGGAAGACCCTACGCTACAGTACGCTATCCCCGTTGAAGGAAGCTTTATGTGGGTTGACGCCATGACGCTCAGCAGTAAATCTCAAAATGTCAAGGGCGCCTACGCATTCATGAATTACATTCTCGATGCAAAAATCGGCGCCCAGCTGGCAAAGTTTATCAACTACGCCTCTCCGAACAAGGCGGCCCTCGAAGTGATTGGCGAGGAATTCAAGAACAACCGCGTCATCAACCCGACCAAGGAAGAAATCGACCGCATGGTATTCCTCCGCGACCTGGGAGATGCGTCAAAGATTTTCGACGAAGCCTGGGAAAACGTCATCACGAAATAAATTTAAGCTGGGCCCTAGGCCCGCTAAGGATACAAGCAAGGGCACCTGAAGGTGCCCTTTTTTATAGTCAGACGCTCCAAAGCCTAAACTTCATGACTAATGGGAAGCGGCGCAAACGGAGGTTCAAGTTCGATACTGATCGGGCAATGGTCAGAACCCATGACATCCTGGTGAATTTCTGCATTCACGATATTCGGCACAAGACCTTCGTCTACAAAGGCATAGTCGATACGCCAACCCACGTTGCGCTTGCGGGCGCCAAATCGATTCGACCACCACGAATAGCGGTCACGTTCGTCAGGGTGCAGTTTGCGGAAAGAATCCACGAAACCGTTTTCGACATACTTATCCATCCACGCACGTTCGATAGGTAAAAAACCGCTGACATCTTCGTTGTCTTTCGGACGCGCAATATCGATTTCCTTATGGCACGTATTGTAGTCCCCCAAGGTCACCACGTGCTTGCCATCGGCAACCCAGCGCTTACTGTTTTCGAGGAACGCATCGTAAAAACGGAGCTTGTAGTCGAGGCGGTCATCGCCCTGTCCACCATTGGGGAAATAAATGGAGTTCAGTACCCAGTCCGGGAAAACAAGCTGGAGAACGCGGCCTTCTTCATCAAATTCTTCGATGTCAAAGCCGTAGTTCACGCGGTCCGGTTCAATCTGGGTGTAGATACCTACCCCGCTGTAGCCTTTCTTGCGACGGCAAGGATTCCAGTAGGCAAAGTAGCCTTCGGGTTTTGCCACCTCTTCGGGAATCTGGTCCACCTCCGCACGAACTTCCTGCAAGCACAGGATATCCGGCTTCGTTGTTGCAAACCAGTCCGTAAAGCCCTTTTTGAGGGCGGAGCGAAGACCGTTCACGTTCCAGCTGTAAATATTCATAATTCACCCAATTTTTATTCCGCGCCAAAAATACATTTTTTTACTGCACAAATGCGTAAAGATGATTTTATAAAAACGTTTTCCGCTAAAAACGGCCCGATTCGACCATCACGAAAACATAAGTTTACAAGGATAATCTGCTGGGGGTGGTTCACCGTACTTTTGATAAGAGAAATTAACCACTTTTTTCGCTTATTCTAAAGAAAAAATATGCCAAACGAAATAATAAAATTATATTTAGTGTATGAAATCTTCAATTTTGTTCTTCTCTGGTATCGCTTTTGCCTCCCTCCTTTCCGCCTGTGCCGGTTCAAATTCGGGCGAAAACCTGGAAGTTCCTACCAACATGCCTCCCATTTGTCGCGAGATCGATTTCGTTGAACAGCCTGATATGCGTGAAATGTGCGGTGTCCGCACGGTCCACAGCCGCGCCTATAAAAACATTCCGCAGCAGCGTTATCTGATCAAGCCGCAAGAAACTTCTATTGTAAAAACGAACGACCAGCTGGAGCTCCGTTTCCAGAATTCCCTTCCGCTCTACCTGGATGGCCCTATCACGACAGAGCTTGAGTTCTCCCAGCAAAAGCGCCTCGAAAAAATCAAGAACACTTACGACTATCACGAAATCTACAACAAGGGTGCCGAACGCATCCGCATCTTCAAGATGGGGATTCCGACCGACAAGGGCAACGTCTACGACTTCTGCTTCCGCATTCCTGAACGCAAGGGTAATGCCCGTACACGTAGCGTCGCCATGGGTAACCATATCGAAGCTTTGAGCTGCGCTGATTTCGACAGACTCGTCGCTGAAAACGCAAAGACGAAGTAAGGAATCAGGTTTCAGGAATCAGGGGCGAGGCTTACAAAGTACGCGCCTCGCGCGTCTGTAAAACAGCGGCGAAGCCGCGATTATAAAACCTACAACCTAAGACCTGTTACCTGTCACCTAAAAACGCACCTGATGGTGCGTTTTTTTCTACATTTAGCGCCGAATTCGCTATGGCAGAAAGTAGATACATTCATAACGCCCTCAAGCAGGTTCACGTAGATACTTCGTGTACGTCCGTTGTCGGTTTTTCGATTTCGGGTCTTGCGACCTATATCCAATTTCCCGAACTGGATTTCTGCATCGACATGGGTGAATGTCCTTTGTCGGCAACATCATTGAACCACGTTTTCTTGACACACGCTCACGGGGACCATGCCCGTTGCCTGATGCGTCATCACAGCCTGCGCAAAATGATGGGCGTCGAACGCGAAAGCATCTACTATCTTCCCGAATGCATTTGTGACGGGGCCCGCGACTGGATTCGCGCCGAAGCTATGTTCGAAGGAGTTCCCGATACAAAGTTCCGCTATCCTGAAATTGTTCCCGTCACGGCAGGAGACATCCGTTTCCTAGAATACCGCAAGGACCTCGCATTTGAGGCTTTTGAAGTGAAGCATTCGATCCCTGCGATGGGTGGCACGCTGTATTACTACAAGAAGAAACTCAAGGAAGAATTCCTCGGCAAGAGCGCCGACGAAATCATCCAGCTCCGAAAGGACGGCATCGAAATCACGCGCGAAGTGTACGACCCGCTAGTGAGTTTCATGGGCGACTGCATGGGCGAAAGCCTCCTTGAAAATCAGCGCGTATTCCAGTCGAAGGTGCTGATTACGGAATGCACGTTCCTTGCCCCCGAAGACTACGCCATGAGCCACAAGAAAGGGCACACGCATATTAGCCAGATTGCAGATGCGTTGAACAGGATGGGCGACCAGGTGAAATGTGAAAAGATTATCCTTGCTCATTTTTCGATGAAGTATTCTGAGAAGTATATTCGCGAAATGATTGCGAAGGAAATCCCGGAGAAATTTTTGGATAGAATTGTGGCGTTTATTTAAAAGAGGCCAATCTGGATCCCCTCCCGTTGGTCGAGGATGACGCATCTATTTAAGTCATCCTGGAATGTAGCGAAGCGAAATGACGGGATCCACAGGTGAACGAGTTTTTTAAGAAAAAGAATATGAGCGATATCGAAAACACTGAAGAAGTTGAAAAAGAAGTTGTCATTCCCGAATTTTTCCGCGACCTGAAGGAAGATCCGGAATCGAAGGGTTTATGGCATTACGTGTTCCGCACGCACGGCGACCGAAAGCCGATTGCAACACCCGACGGACTCCCCCACAAGCTGGATTTTGAGTGGAAAGACATGTTCCCGCAAATTGCAGGCAAGGCCGACGCTCACGTGGAAGTCGAAATCGGAAGCGGCAAGGGAGGTTTCCTCTCCGAATACGCCCCCAAGCACCCGGACACCGTAATCATGGGTAGCGAATGGGACTACACCTGGGCAAAGTTCGCCCAACGCAAGATGGACAAGGCTGGCGCACTCGCGAATGCCACCATGCTCCGCGGTGACGTTTTCTACTTCTTGCGCGACTGCGTGAAGGACAATACGGTTGACGCTTTCCACATGTATTTCCCGGACCCGTGGCCGAAAGAACGCCACCACAAGAACAGGCTACTCCGTCCAGATTTTCTGGTGGAAGTCGCACGCGTCCTGAAACCGGGCAAGCGCATTTTCTACTGGGGAACCGACCACAAGGAATACAACGAAGTCGCCCTCGAAGTTTTCGACAACTTTAAGGGTTGCAAGATTCTGGAACGCAACACGGCGGAACCCACCGAAGGAATCATGACCGGTTTCGAGAAAAAATACCGCAAGGAAGGCCGCCCCATTTACAGAAGCGTCGTAGAATTCGAGAAATGACACTTCGTGTCAAGCTAATTTGCTAACTTATTGTCGTATGTTAAAGCACCTGTCGATTAGTGGATTTACTTTGATTGCGCATGCGGAAGTTCCTTTCCGCGATGGTTTTACGGCGATTACCGGCGAGACCGGCGCAGGAAAATCCGTACTTCTAAAGGCACTCCGCATTGTTTGCGGCGACAAGGCCCAAGCCTCGATGGTACGCACTGGCGAAGAAAAGGCCGTGGTCGAAGCCTCATTCGACATTTCGAACGAACCTCAGGTGAAGCGTGTGCTCGAAGAACTGGAGCTCGACAGCGATGACGAATTGATTATTCGCCGCGAAATCCAGGAAAACGGCAAGAGCCGCGCCCGCGTAAACGGAGCCGTCGTTGCCCTCCCCGACTTGCAGCGCCTGGGCGAAGAGCTTATCCAGATGCACGGCCAAAGCGAACAGCTCCTGCTGCGCGACATCAGAACGCATACGCAAATGCTCGACGACTTTGCCGGCAACAGCGAACTGCTTGCAACCTACACGGCCGCATGGACCGAATGGAACAAGATTCAGGATCAGATCAAGGAAACCGAGGAACGCGCGAAAAACCTCGCCGCTCAAAAGGACTTTCTGAAGTTCCAGTTCGACGAACTTTCGAAAGCATCCCTCAAGGAAGGCGAAGAAGAAGCGCTCGAAGAAAAGGTGAACAGCGCAAGCAAGCAGGAAGCGGAAACCCGCTACCTGAACGAGATTCAGGGAATGCTCGGCGGCGAGAACGGCCTCCTGGACCAGGTGCAAATTCTCTCGTCAAAGCTACGCACCCTTGCAACAAAGCTCCCCGACTACGAAGATTATCTGAAGTCGCTCGAAGAAGTGACCGACCCTTACGAAAGCGTCTGCAAGGACCTGTTGAGACTTCGCCCCTCTGCGGCCATGAGTGCAGCCGATATCGACCGCGCCAACGCACGCATCGCGGCAATTCAGAAACTCAAGCGCAAGTACCGCACCGACGTTGCGGGCCTTATCGCCCTGACCGAACAGCGCCGCGAAGAACTTTCGAGCCTCGAAAATCTGGACGCCGACCTCGAGGAACTTTCGAGGCAATCCAAGAAGGCGCACGAAGCCTTGCAGGCGACCGCCCTCAAGCTGACGGCTTCTCGCCAAGAAGCTGCGGCCCGCTACGACAAGTCCGTCAGCGAAATTCTGCACACGCTCGGTATGCCTAAGGCAATTTTCACGACATCGATCGTGATGCAGTCCCTATCGCCGAACGGCGCAGACAAAATCGAATTCACGCTCGCCCCAAACCCTGGCGAAGGTTTCAAGAGCCTGCAAAAGGCGGTTTCGGGCGGCGAACTTTCCCGCGTACTCCTTTCTATCAAGACTGTGATGGCAGAACTCGACCACGTTCCGCTCCTGATATTCGACGAAGTGGATTCGGGAATCAGCGGAGAAGTCGGCAACAGCATCGGAAACGCCCTCAAGGACTTGGGCAAGCACCACCAGGTACTCACGATTACGCATCTGCACCAGGTGGCAAGTCGCGCCGTAAACCAGCTCGCCGTAAGCAAGGAAGAAATCGAGGGGCGCACCTATACGCACGTGGTCGAACTAGACTACAACGGGCGTATCAATGAAATTTCACGCATGCTCGGTGGCGAATCGGAAACCATACGCGAACACGCAAGGCAACTTCTAGACGTTTGACAGAGGTTTAAATGACAGAAGAACAAACATCCGACATAAGACTGCGTACACGCATTTGGAGCGTTATGCGCGCCATTGTTTTTATCGCGGTTATCGTTTTTACATGGATGGGTATGGCAAAGACCGCATGCGCCCTGGTAGCGGTCGCGCTCATTATGGGTTGGGTTAATCTTTACCAGTTGCGTTCTCAGGAAATCGAGAAGCCCTACTACAGGCTTTGGCTGAACGTCATCGACGGATTTCTCTCGTTCGCCGTAATGACAAGCATTTTCGTTCGCGATTTAATGCAGAACGAACAGCCCGAAAAATTACTTGCCGTTGGTTGCGTATTCTTGCTGGCCCGACTCGTGGCCCACACCCTATTCAGCCTGGGAGTTCTCCGCGAAGGAAAGTCCCTCCCCCGCAAGCGCCGCTGGAGCAAGCTCTCCAATATCGTCATCACCATCACCATGGGCGTTTACCTGTTGCACCTTGAAGACTACCAGCAGATTTGCATGGTGTCCTCGATTCTTTTGATTTTAGCCTCGACTGTTGCATACGCCTACTGGTACTACCGCGACCCCGCTCACCGCAAGCCCTTGTCGATTGCAAGCCAGCTCACCATGAGCCGTATCGTACTCACGCCCTTTTTCCTGTGGGTTTTCTTCTACGACAACGACCTGGACTACAGCAACAACAGCATCGTATTCAAGAGCCTAGCCCTCATTATGGTGCTCGGTTTCATGCTTACCGACTTCCTCGACGGGAAACTCGCCCGCGCGATGGGTGAAGTGAGCACGCTCGGCAAGTACCTCGATCCGTTCAGCGACAAGATTTCGAACATGACGATTTTCATGTGCTTTATCGCCACGGGGTATGCCCCGGTATGGATGGTCGCCCTAATCTACTTCCGCGAATCAAGCGTCGAAACCCTCCGCACCCTCGCCGCAAGCGAAGGCCTCATTATGCCCGCCCGCCGCAGTGGCAAGTGGAAAACTGCCTTACAGGGAATCGGGATTGTCGCTATACTCATCGGAGCGCTCGACCCCATGGCAGCAATCATTCCTAGCTACCAGACGTTCTGGAACGTATTCCCACAGGCGGTGATGGGCGTAATTACCGCGATTACCATCATCAGCGGTATTGACTATTTCGTTGCAAGCAAGCATATCCTGAAAAAATTCGTTTAAGGCCCCTTGACATAGACATAAAAATTTTCTATATATGGGCATACCTCGACGCGGGGTGGAGCAGTTGGTAGCTCGTCGGGCTCATAACCCGAAGGTC